>NZ_JACJON010000053.1 GCF_014695585.1 Microcoleus sp. FACHB-831
AAGCTCTAGATTTAGCGATTAGTCAGGCCTTTAGTCAAGTTTCCCTTAAAGACATTCGTAATTGGTTTGCTCACTCCTGTTACTGTATCTCACATATTTGAGAAAAGCTATATCAAAATAAGCGATTATCTCGTCAAACCAACGGATAATAGTATTGTTGCTATTGGGAAAATATTGTTTAGCTTTTGAGAGCCAAATACCCAGTTTAAAGACTGCTGTATACCAATCATTAGTTTTATTAAAAATGCTTCTAATTTTCTTTTTTAATTCATGCATTGCTTTGAGAATAGAAGACACCGCTTTTACTTGAATAAGCTTAGTTTGTTGCTCCTCATTTAAATCTGACTCATTTTTAAGTAGAACGTATTTACTTTTCTTTATTCCGTCTAAGAATTTTTCATATTCGGCCTTTTTTGATGATGTTTTTGCTTTTTTTATTAACTCTTCTATATGCCGCTTTTCCCGTTTTCTCTGCGTATCTAGTTCCTTATTTATCTGAACCATGACGTGAAATCTATCTGCAACTACTTGAGCTTTAGGCATTAATTCTGTAACTAAATTTTTATACCCTTTCCATAAATCTATACTGACTTCCTCTATTTGTTCTAAAACTTCACTTCCCCATTCTGTAAGGGTGTTCTTGATTACCTCAGCCGTGCGATTGCTTAAAACTACGAGTAATTTAGATGTATCTAAATCTACTAATACTGCACAGTAATTACCTTTTCCTTTAATCAGAGCTATCTCATCGATTCCAAGTCTTTTTAAGTTTAAAGGTTTTGAATCTAATAATTCTGCGGATGCGTCCTTTAACATACGTTCTATCTCTTCCGTTGTTACTATCCCTTTTGAGGCTATAGTATGAATGTCATTTTCTAAAACTTCTTGTATTATTTGGTGTGCGAGCCGTTTTGTATAAGTCCTTTTCTTCCTCACAAACTCTAGGTCTTCGCTAAAGGGTTTTCTACATTTTTCACATTTGAATTGTCGCCTATTAATTTCTAAATATACTGATTTCTCCCCAAATGGTAAGTCTTTAATAATGTGTCGATGATTTTGATGTAATTTATGACTGATTGTGCCACACTTAAGGCAAGTACTATATGACTTTTTTGATTTATTGTAAGATTATTCCAATCTCAGCATGAAGACGATGTGATATAACTTTTACATCGCTTAAATCAAGAAGCTCTGTTAAAATTTTAATATTTTTTTTGCTGACCATAATTGTAAATGCACCAAAAATACTAGGACTATATTTATATCCAACAATAAATATTGCCTAGATGTCAAGCATGGCAGCATTTTAAGTCTTTTTTTGATATACTTATTAATCTTGTTTTCTCTTATTAACTAATAATTTGGCATAACAAGTACTGAAGAACCATAATTTTTAATGTTGTTATTGATTAATTTAGTATAAAAAAATGGGGTATTGCCTTAATTGGGATTCCAGTAATTTTTAAAATTTAAGACCTACTTTCCAGGCTGCACCTCACGCTAATAATCCTTTCTTTAAGTGGAATTATATACCTTAAAATTTCCTGATTTTTGCCGAAAAATACACTCCAAAAAAAATTATGTAAAGGTGGTTGGGGGGACTCCCCCTAATTCCGGCTTTTTGCCATGTGCCTAATAAAAAGCCTCTAAATCCCAATTTTTAATTAGGTTGGGAGATATCTTTACAACCCTGCAAACCACTCGTAACCCTGATCCTCCCAGTATCCCTTTGCAGGCAGCAGATCGCTAACTAACCTAATACCAGTTACCCATTTACTCAGCTTGTAGCCAAGCTTAATAGGTGAAGCTAGACGTAGAGGCGCACCGTTATCAATAGGCAAAGGTTGCCCATTTTTTTGATAAGCCATTAAAGTTTGGGGGTGCATAGCAGAAGCAATATCCCAACTTTCGTAATAGCCATCAGCAGACATAAAGTAAACATAACGAACAGTAGATTTAGGTTGGACAAGAGACACAATATCCCGCAATCGCACGCCCCCCCATTGCACAATTGCTGCCCAACCTTCAACGCAGACATGGCGAATTGTCATCGAAGTTAGGGGCATTCCTTCGATATTTTCCATGCTAAGACTTAGAGGGTTATTAACTTCACCATCAACCGTCAAACGAAATGCTAAAGGATCGATTTTTGGAGTAAACCTGAAGCTATTGACTATCAGACCATTTGGTTCAATTTCGCTGGTAGGAAATTCCGGTACGGGCTTTTGAGGATTAAATAGTAAAGTTTCTACACTTTGGTTGAGGGGTTCAAATGCTTTTCCAGCAATACTATCAACCACATTTAACGCACACCCTCCCAACATTAAATTCATGCTGGATAGCCCCGATAACTGTAAAAATCGGCGACGAGGTATTAAAATTTTACGCATATAATATCTCTACCAAAACATAGAATCTATCAGGCGCGAACCTCCTGATTTCAAAGCCAACCAGGAGTGAACTATTGCAAAAACAATAAATATCGGCACTGATGTAAGGTGAACAATTCTCAGTGCTTGCCAATTACCAAAACAATCTACAATCCAGTAGAATTGGGCTGGTTTATACATACCTAATCCAGTAAATATGGCAAGCAACAAGACCGGAATTATGGCAGTGTAGGCTAACCGATGCCAAGCATAATTTTTGCGCTTGGGATTTTTACTAAGTTGTAAAGCTTTGAGATCTTTACTGCTGGCAAACCGATGCTTCCAGCGTCGGGTGATGAGAATGTAAATACCGTACCAAAGCAAATTGAGCGAAAATATCCACATAGCGGCAAAATGCCAATGTCTGCCTCCAGCAAGCCAACCACCTAGTAAAAATATGATGGGGAAATGCCAGCCAGTGCGTCCGCCAAAAACGGGGTTGGCGTTATAAATTTGCAGTCCGCTGGTAATCATTAACAGCAGGCTAACGATATTAATCCAGTGGAAAGTTTTTGCCGCGATCGCCTGGTACGGTATAGTTCGACCTGTTTTAGATGGTGCAGATAAATTCATATACGCTGCCCGAAACCAGCACAAACTGGATTAATGGAATAAGTATGGCGATCGCCACAACGATTGCATATCACTTAAGAAAATATTCCCCGCACGACTATGTGCGGGGTGCAATACAGTCTAAAGCAACTCCTCTAATTTTCCCCTACGGGAGTTGGCTAAACAAAAAGCAGGCAACAGTTATGGGGTCTTGGTCGGTGCCGGACTTGCTTTCTTAGCGGCAGGGGAGGGTGCTGCCTTGCTACCTGCGGCGGGCGAGGGGCTAGCTGCGGGCGATGCGTTGCTACCTGCGGCGGGAGTTTCCTTCTTGGTATCAGCGGCTGGGCTAGGGCCTTTGTTGCTCTCATCCCCACCACAGGAAGCCAGACCAGCCGTTAGTATCACACAGGCGATTAAAGAAAGCACTTTGAAATTCATATGTCTCCTCACACTTTTAAGTATTTCTACTTTGGATAAGAATTGTATCACTACCTTACGGCTATTGCTTCAGGATGATCGATCTTATAGTATAAATCCTTACTCTTTTGGCTGCCAAATACCGTATCTTGTTGACGGCAGTAGCCGATGAAACTAGGGGAATGCAAGTCTATCGGCGATCGCGCTACCGCAACTCCTGCCTAGCACGTCCAGTCGTTGTAGATTATCAGGAGGTGGAGGTTGAAGACCGAGGCAAGCTTTATCAGCCTTTAACGGCCAATCGACCGCATTCCCCACCTGCTAAAACTGTTATAAGGTTGCTATTAACTGAAAGAGGTTGAAATTTTATGAAAATAGACAAAATGGAATGGTTCCAAATAACTTTCCGCTACAAAGGCTCAGTCATTCCATCTATTTTATTTCGCGTATTGTGCTGCGGTTTATTTGGTTTTTTAATTTCTTTAATCTACCACTACTATAAATTTCCTTTAGCCGCAAAAAGTCTGGAAAGCGTAGTCCCCAGTATTGTTTTAGGTTTGTTGTTGGTCTTTCGTACAAATACGGCTTACGAGCGCTTTTGGGAAGGCCGTAAATGCTGGGGAACTTTAGTAAATACCGTCCGGAATCTGGCGCGGCAAATTTGGGTATCGGTTGAAGAAAATGAACCAGAGGATAGAACAAAAAAAATTGCTGCCTTGCGGCTATTAGTTGCTTTTTGCGTGGCTACCAAGTTGCATCTAAGAGGGCAGCTTATGAATAGCGAGTTAGAAGAGTTGATGTCAGAAGACCAGTATTTTAAGCTCAAAACCATGAACAATCCCCCACTAGAGGTTGCTTTCTGGATTGCAGATTACCTACAGCAGCAGCATGACCGCGATCGCCTACCTATCTACCAACTCACAGCTATAAATAATTTAGTGAATATTATGGTTGATATGTTAGGTGCGTGCGAACGTATTTTAAAAACGCCTATACCCCTAGCTTATGCAATTCACCTTAAGCAACTTTTGTTGATTTATTGTCTATTATTACCTTTTCAGATGGTAAACAATTTAGGTTGGGGAACCGGGCCAATTGTCGGTCTAATAAGTTTTACATTGTTTGGAATTGAAGAAATTGGCATTGAAATTGAAAATCCTTTTGGACACGATCCCAACGATCTGCCCCTCGATGCAATTTGCGCCACAATGCGCCGAAATATTGAAGATCTAATCTCGCTTAGTCCCAGCGTCCACTCAAGCGTAAATGATTTAAAGAAAATAGACAGGAAATAAAAGGCAGCAGATAAAAGACAGGAGTAATAGCTTTTTGTATTTTGCAAGCATCGCCAGTAGGTAACTAAAAATTTGCCTTGTACGCGCATCTCTTTACTACGATTTGCAAGAATCGGGAATTCGTTATTGTACTAATTAGGAGTAATATAGCAAGAATTGCTCTTAACACACTGGCATTTAAATAGATATTCACTTTTTTGAGTCCGTCTGCTCCCACAACTTACCTCAATTATTAGATTCTAATCTCAGCGTTGAGGTGCAAACTGAAAAATTTTAGCCAAAACCATTTCAGGCGATGCCATATCTTACAAACGCTAACGAAATCAGAACCAAAATTGCTGAATATGCCCAAGCAGAAATACTTTGGGTAGATACAGAAGTTGCCGATTATCAAACTTCCAAGCCAAGACTGTCTTTGATTCAGGTATTAGATGACCCCAGCGATCTAACAGGCGATCGCGTTTATATTCTAGATGTCCTAGACCAACCGGAACTCGCGGTCTATTTTATTGACAAAATTATGGTCAATTCCGCGATTCAGAAAGTGTTTCACAATGCAAGTTATGATATCAAGTTTTTGGGCAAAACTAAAGCTAAAAATGTTAGCTGCACCTTAGAAGTAGCGAAACAGATTCCTTACTACATCCTGCCCGTACCTGACTTGAAACTGCAAACTTTGGTTCGCGAACTCTGCAACGTCCCAGAAGTAGATAAAAGCCTGCAAGGTAGTAACTGGGGACAGCGACCTCTGACCAAAAGCCAATTGCACTACGCAAAAATGGATGTAGTTTACCTCGCTCAGGTGGATCAGCAACTACTACAACGCAAGCAGTTGAGCGACCCAAACCCAGCGACGGAGGATATAACAGCACTTAGCCAACGCTATCGGTCGATTGAGCAACAGTGGAAGTTACTCGATACAGAGCTAACCCACATCAAAGACAGGCTAAAAGCGGCGATGCAGGCTAAGAACATCTCAGAAACTGATTATTTCAAACTATCCCCTAGAGAGCAAACTACTAAGAAAGTCGCCTTTGACGAACTTGCCAAACTCAGCCAAGCTTCTGGGGTTGCATTGGATTTTCCCCTCAAGCTGACGAAAGACCTTCAAAAACAGTTGGGAGGCTTGATTGAGCAACTCCCAGTTGAAGACGAAACAACTACCATCTGGCGTTTGATGCCTAAAGAACAGGAGGAGTAATTGCTAGAAACAGCTAGAGCGAGGCAGAGCCTCGCAACCCTCGTTCCCAGGCTCCAGCCTGGGAACGAAAATATATAGGCGGAGCCTCCCCCCATGAAATTAATCAAACTGTTACAGTTCTTGACAGAGTTGGCAGACAGGCTCAGGCGGAGTGATAGCATTCCCTAGATAACGTTGAGAGAAATTTATGGCAGAAACCCTTACTGGACAAACTCCCATATTTGGCGGCCACACTGGTGGTTTGCTAACCAAAGCAGAACGAGAAGAAAAGTACGCCATCACCTGGACTAGCCCCAAAGAGCAAGTATTTGAGATGCCGACAGGTGGCGCTGCCGTCATGCGGCAAGGTGACAACCTGCTGTACCTGGCTCGCAAAGAATACTGCATTGCTTTGGGCGGTCAACAGTTGCGGGCAAAGTTCAAAATCAACAACTACAAAATTTACCGGATTTTCCCCAACGGTGAAATACAGTATCTGCATCCCAAGGATGGTGTATTCCCTGAGAAGGTCAATGCAGGTCGTCCTTATGTGGGCAAGATAGATCGCAACATTGGCAACAACCCAGATCCTGCCAAAGTGAAGTTCAGCGGAAAGACTACTTTCCAGGTATAGCAGCCTAACGCGCTATATAAAACTATTAGTAGGGTGGGCAGTGCCCACCCTACTTTCTATCGCTATCTATAAATTAACTTTTGATTAAAAAATATTCTTTTTGCTTGATGAAGAGAGATCTAATCAAACGCAGATGGCTATGTATTTCATGCTTGAGTTTGTCAATGGACATCTGTAGATGAAACTAAGAGTATTTATCCATTAAATGTCAAAGGTCGGGTGTGTATTATTGATACTTCTTATGAGGGCGCTAAATTTAGTTTAGGCGAGGTATCCAATAATCGAATCCGCACCAGCACTAGGCAAGTAATTATCAAGCAGGGAAACTTCTTGGGAGTAGCAGGTTACAACCAGGGTGCAGGAATCTATCCTTACTATTTGTTAAAAACTGTTGAGCCTATTACATCCTGTTATTTAATTTACTTTGCTGAAAAAGCTTAAATTATAAAATAATTTAAGGCGGCTGGTTGTACTGCTTTTGTGCCATCGATCCGGTAATCCTTTAGCTTAAAGCAGTTGAATACCCGTTTTAGGGGTAAAAAGTTACTTAAAAACTAAATACGCGATCTGTGACAACCACAAATCGCGTATATGAATCAATTTAAGCTCTAGCAAAAAGGCATTAATTACCGCCAGACTGGACAGATTTAAAGCGTTGGTTGGTATCGTCTGGCTTGCGATGCCATTTGCCATCTGGCCCTTTGTCGTAGTTTTGTTCTATAGTGTTCCAGGCAACACGAGTAGCGGAAGCTTCGTCCATACCGTTGTCGCTCGCGCTGTTAAAGGCAGCAACAAAAATCTGCTGAGCACCATCAAGTAGCTGTTCTTTTATTTCTGAAGGAAATTCATCGAGTTGCTTCTGAGCCATAACCCACTCCTATTTTATTTGCTTTTAAGTTCATCGTAAGAAACTCTGCATAAAATTACCTCTTTCTCGGAGGTAGTTACAGGCTCTATCTGAAGACTGATATAATGTGAATTACTTTTGTATAAAAGGCATAAAATATATTTCTCAAGCATCTAAACGGAAGTGCGGTGTTATGCAGAGCGGTTTTTATTTCAGGGCGATCGCTTTAATGTAAAGTAGTTGGGCCAATAGAAACTGATTGCAGCGAGGTTAAAAAGTATGGGTATGCCTTGTGAAGTAAATAGCATTCTAAAACTAAAGCGATCGCAAGGATTTCCAGACCATTTAAAGGTAGGCGTAAAACATCAAACGTCTAAAGAAGGCTACCGAATTATTCCTATCGATGTACCCATTGCTCTTGTAGATGAAGATTGGGTTGCTCATGCAGATATTGTTATTCGCAAACTAACTTGGGAAAACAATAAAACTACTATGGAATTTGAAATAAAAAGAATATATAGCCACCCCCTCTCAGTTAAATGACCAAAGGATAAGCAGGTTGTTTGCAAGACTTTATAATGAAAGACTGGGCAGCAAGCGCGATCGCGGCGCTATAGCGCTTCGCGTGGCTGAAAGTGCAACGCATACCCATATCCAAAACACCTAAAGTTATGATTTTCCCCGATTTCTCCCAATTTTCGGCTCTAGCGCAACAAGGCAACTTTGTCCCGGTGTATCAAGAATGGGTTGCAGACTTAGAAACCCCAGTATCTGCTTGGTATAAAGTCTGTGCTGGTCAACCTTACAGCTTTCTCCTGGAATCTGTAGAAGGCGGAGAAAACATCGGACGCTACAGTTTTTTGGGATGCGACCCCGTTTGGGTGTTGGAAGCGAGGGGAAATAGCACTACGCAGACGCACCGAGACGGTTCGGTTCAAGTATTTGAAGGCGACCCTTTTGCAGCTTTAGCTAGCTGTCTGGAACCCTATCGCCCGGTTAAGTTACCGCAGTTACCGCCTGGAATCGGGGGTTTGTTTGGCTTTTGGGGTTATGAATTAATTAATTGGATTGAAAATCGCGTCCCGATTTATCCAGCAACAGCAGATGATTTGCCGGATGGGTTGTGGATGCAGGTAGACAACCTGATTATATTTGACCAAGTGAAGCGCAAGATATGGGCGATCGCTTATGCAGATATCCGAGATGGAGATTTAGAAAAAGCTTATAAACAAGCATGCGATCGCGTCAGTCAGCTTGTCAGCAAACTCCAGCTACCCCTATCAGGGAAAGACACCCTCTTAGAATGGACTTCCCCAGATACCCGCCGCTTTGGTAAGGAAGAGTCAGGCGGCGATCTTGCTTACACCAGCAATATCTCCCGCGAACAATTCTGCGCTAACGTCCAAAAGGCAAAAGACTATATCCGTGCTGGCGATATTTTCCAAGTCGTACTCTCGCAACGACTTTCTGCTGAGTATGCAGGCGAACCTTTTGCGCTTTACCGTTCGCTGCGCCTAATTAACCCTTCGCCGTACATGGCTTACTTCAACTTTGGCGATTGGCAAATTATCGGGTCAAGTCCCGAAGTCATGGTGAAGGCGGAACGAGATCCAGAGGGTAAAACAGTAGCGACTGTGCGACCGATTGCTGGTACGCGACCGAGGGGTAAGACGCCACACGAGGATGATGCACTTGCGATCGATTTGCTCAAAGACCCCAAGGAAATCGCCGAACACGTTATGCTTGTTGACTTAGGACGCAATGACTTGGGTCGCGCCTGTAGCAACGGTACGGTCAAAGTAGATGAGTTAATGACGATCGAGCGTTACTCTCACGTTATGCACATTGTCAGCAATGTTGTGGGAGAACTTGCCCCTGATAAAACTGCGTGGGATTTATTGAAAGCATGTTTTCCGGCGGGTACTGTTAGCGGCGCACCCAAGATTCGCGCAATGGAGATTATTCAGGAGTTAGAGTCTTGTCGCCGGGGGCCATATTCGGGTTCTTATGGATATTATGATTTCGAGGGACAATTGAATAGCGCGATCGCAATTCGCACTATGGTAGTCCGCAACGAAGGCAATGGGAAACACGCAGTTACAGTCCAAGCTGGCGCTGGTTTAGTTGCCGATTCCAACCCGGAAACAGAATATGAAGAAACCCTCAATAAAGCCAGAGGACTTTTAGAGGCTATCCGTTGTCTGCGCTAGTTGCTAATAGTTCATAGTTCGTGGTTTATAGCAATGAACTATGAATTATCAACAATGAACTATTACAATCCGCTCCATTTTGTATCCTCTGTTGAGGATCGAGGTGAGTTAGGTTGCAAGATGACGGCTGAATAAGGAATTACACCTGCTTCTTCACTCTCAATGCACCTAGCCGCAGCGACGGATAAATCGAGCGATCTAGGGGGAATGTAAGGGCCGCGATCGTTTATTCTGACGATCGTGCTTTGGCCATTTTTCAGGTTTGTCACCTTGAGATAAGTATTAAAAGGCAGTTCTTTATGAGCAGCAGTAAGCGCAAATTGGTTATAAGTTTCGCCGTTCGCTGTTAAACGTCCGTGAAAATAGCCGCCATAAAAGGAAGCAAGACCTTCAATTTTTTTGTCTGTTTCGACTAGACTGTGCATTTGCATTTGGGCGGTAGCGAGTGATAAAGGGGGTTCGCCCAAAGCGATGCGGAGATTGTTGAGCCATTCCGTTGCTAAGATTTCGCGATTGCGTTTTAGATCGTTAGCGATCGCATCATCAATGACAAATAAAACGCGATCGCCAATCTTACCTGCGGGGATTCCATCCGCGATCGCCAGTTGCAGTTCAGATGCATTTAGGCTGGGGTCAGAAACTAGCTTAGTAAGATTTTCAGCAATTAACTCAGCTCGTACTTGGTTGGGAATTTCCGCTATCAAATTCCCTTTTACCCAAATTTGAAATGAGTCATTTTTTTCCGAAGGGGTGACAACACCAACACGTCCCGGTCGCAGTTGCGAGTACAGCCAAAAGCCTAGCTTCGCACGCTGATTGTTATTTAATTCGGTATCCCCGACTCGTTTTTGGTCGCTAGCACGGATAACCACAACTGGCGGCGGTGCTTTGATACTTTGTTCAACCGAATTTTGCCCGCGCCATAAATTCTGCATTACCTGCAAAATTTTGCTCGTGATACTGGTCTTCGATTCTTTAGCAGTATTTACTTCAAGCCCCATTGCAGCCTGAGATACAGCTTTTGGGATAATTACAGGAGAGGCAATTTTTTTATCTTCTTTCTTAGCTAATGCTGTAGGGCAGAGGGCCTTTTCTATCGTACTTTTTCCGCTGTAAATCGAACCAGTTGTAGCGTTATTTGATGCAATTTGGCTACTTTCTCCAGCCAACTGGAAAGTTAAGGAAGGCAAAGTTGCAATTGAGCGGTTATAAGGCCATATACGCGAATTAACTTGTGTTGGAACAACCAGATGTGATGGTTTTTCAATTGGACTACTACCTATAACTGAAAAAACTTTGGCTGGTATTGCACTGTATATGTATTCGGGTACCTTGAACAAACCCTGGCTAGAAGCAAACAAACAATTAATCCAGGATGTCACCCAAAAAAGTCCGAAAAATGGCATAAGCAGATGAACCTTTAAGTACAATGCACTCTGGTTTGCTAAACCGTTTCCTAGTATACATTAATACTCAATGTAAATATCTGCCTTGAGGGGGATCACACTCCTGTAGCGATCCCAGTCACTCGCCTTAGAAGTTTCGGTACTAATATTTCCATACAAAATTATCCGCTTAGGGGTAATATTAATGTGCAAAAAGTTGGGAAATAAAATGGATTTTTATATTGTAGATGTGTTTGCTGTTGAGAAATATACGGGCAATCAGTTGGCTGTGTTTACGGGAATAGGTGACATTTCAGGGGAGCAGATGCAACGCATTGCGAAGGAGATGAATTATTCAGAAACAACCTTTGTAGTGTCGGAAAATATGCGCGATCGCGGTTATGACGTGCGGATATTTACCCCTGAACAAGAATTGCCATTTGCGGGACACCCAACTTTAGGGACGGCATATGTTTTGCAACAGGCAATTATTAAGCAAGCAGTTGAGACGATTATCTTGAATTTGAAAGTTGGGCAAATTCCTGTAACGCTGCATTATGCAGAAGGGGCAGTAGAATGGTTGTGGATGCAGCAAAAAACACCTGTTTTTGGTTCACTCTTGGCAGCAGATTCGCTTGCTCAAATTTTGAATTTAGGACAGGATGAGATAGATTCTAGGTTTCCAATTCAAGAAGTTTCCACAGGAGTGCCGTTTATTATCGTTCCATTGAAGACGCACTCTGCGCTGAAGCGAATTAAGGTAAATAAAGACAAATATTTTGATTTAGTTAATACAACTGAAGCTAAAGCTATCTTGGTATTTTGTCCTGAAACGTACAATTCAGAAAACGATTTGAGCGTGAGGATGTTTGCGGATTATTTGGGAGTACCGGAAGATCCAGCAACGGGTAGCGCGAATGGTTGTTTGGCTGGGTATCTAGTACAGTATGCGTATTTTGGGGAAGAAGTGGTTGATGTAAGAGTTGAGCAGGGATATGAGATTGGCAGACCTTCTTTGCTGTTGTTGAAAGCGCAGAAAAAGGCTGGAGTAATTGAAGTGTCTGTGGGGGGTAAGGTGGTAATGGTGGCTAAGGGAGAATTTGTTTAAATTCGCAGGACAGCGATGATAATTCATTGTCTAAGGCGATGAACGACTAACAATCAACAACGAACAAAAGTTGAGATTTTTATGAGTATTATTTTGCACATCACGAAGCGCGATCGCTGGGAAGATGCTAAATCTACTAATGTTTATCGCGGCGATACGTTGGAATCTGAAGGGTTTATCCATTGCTCGACTTTAGAGCAAGTTATCAAAGTAGCGAATGCCTTTTTTAAGTCCCAAAACGGGTTAGTGCTACTTTGCCTTGAATCAGAGAAAGTTAAGCCTGAAATAAAATATGAGGGGATAGATGGAGGGGAGCTTTTTCCGCATATTTATGGTGCGTTGAACATAGATGCTGTGGTGCAAGTAGTTGCTTTTGAGTCTGGTGAAGATGGCTTGTTTGAATTGCCAGGTGAACTTGTGTGAATTACCTTTAACACTTGGAAATCACGGCGCTGCATAAAAAAAAGCCTGCGCCGACTGGAGAGGCGATCGCCAAGAGTGGCGTAGGCATTTGTATCTTGAACCAGCAGCTGAGACAGCCACCAAAGGCAGGTTAAATGATTCTATGTGCCTGCTATTTAAGTATTCAAGGCAGTTTTGCCGTAATGCTGCCGGAGTCATCGTAAACTTTCAAAAAGCTACCAGAGGAGAGCTTGTCTGGGAATATGACAACGTTATAAGCGTTAGGAGCAAGGGCTGATGGAACCTTTAAAGCTTCAATGGTTTGGGAGTTGTAGGCAGCAGTTGCAAGTTCTTGGGTTGGAGCAGGCTGGCCTTGGAGATTAATGGGCAACCATTGTCCAGTAAGTTCCTGCACATTTGTCCCTAAGACATTTTGGTTGTCAGGGTTAGTCAGGTCAAGGATTGTCTGAAGGCTGTACTCGATAGAAAGTAGGATGTAGGGTGGTGCCTTGCAGGCAATAAGCCCAGTTGCTGTTTCAACTAGGACTTTAAGCTCTCGAAGTGCAGTAATAGGAGTATCAGAGGTGTAGAGCGCTGAAAATACCTGAGCCACATTGTACCTGCCACCCGCTCTGAGAGAACCAATCGAAGACAAGGCAGTGTTCTGATATTTAATATGGAGCAGACGAAAAACCACCCCTTGTGCAGATAGGGTGGGCAGTGCAGTCAGAGACGTAACGAGCTGTTGACCAGTTAACAATTATAGGTACGCAGACTAGGTAGACTTAAAAAAAGTATAAAATTAGTCACCAATATACCAGAAACCGGGTTCCTTGAAGAAACCCGGTTTAGCAGCGCCTAAAAAGTGGGGGGTATTCTTAGACAAGCCTTTAGCTAGGCTGTCCAGTTTCAATGGCGTTGATGAAATACTCCAAAACCTCAAGCTTACCTTCATCCACATAAGACTGGGGTGTGCGCCCCCCAAGCACTGGATGAGGCGACTTCAGCCAAATTTCAACGTTGTCAGAGCCGCCGAGCAAATCACCCAAACACTCAATCAGTTGCTCGCGTCTGGTTATCTCGCCGTGGATTGGCTGGCAGTCTGACTTATTGAGAAGGCTTGTGGGTTTGGTTTTGCTCATGGTAAACCTTTCCTTGATCGTAATTGCCAAGGATTTAAAACCGTAAACTTGGCCTTGCTTATATATATTGCATCAGCTTGCCAGACAAAAGCGACCACATTTGTGGCCTATTTGTGATAATAGTGTTGTCTTTATACACATATGTGTATAAAAAAGCTAATAACCATGAACCAAGAGGAATTTGATAGATATTTCAGCGAGCTAAAACCTACCGAGCAGCGAGTGTTGGAAATGGTTGCGTCTGGTAAGACAGATTTAGAGATCTCTGCGTACTTAAAAAATAAAGAAACAACAGTCAGAAAACATATTGAGAATATCTGCAAGACGCTTGGTATCGAACAACAGAAGCAAGGTAAACGCCGCTCAAAACGCCCTGAATTAATTGCCCTGGTTGCTAAGTACAAGCCTGAGTTGTTAGGGAATAGCGCACCCGCGATCGCAACATCAGCTGACACTCTTGAGGCAGAGCCTCAGCTGGATACGGGTGCCAAGTGTGAATCAGATCCTAATTTTGTGGGCAGGAAAGAGGCGATCGCTCACCTCAACAACCTTGTCAGTCAAGGGGCGAAAGTCATCTTTATCCAAGCACCAGGCGGCGTAGGTAAGACAACTTTGGCGCAGCAATATCTCAAAACTCAAGGGTTCGACTTGGTGCTGGATCTCCCGATGGCAAAGGAAAAGGAGAACATCACCGCCGTCGAAAGTGTGATTGGAGAATGGCTCAAACAGGATTTTCAGGAAGAACCAGGGCGCGAGTTTGGGGTAATGCTTGGGCGGCTAAAACGGCAACTTCAGACGCGCAAAGTTGGGGTATTGATTGATAACTTGGAACCTGCACTGGATAGACAAGGCAAGTTTATTGAACCCCATCGCCGCTATGTAGAACTGTTGCGAGTTTTGGCTGATCCAACAGTGCAGTCGGTGACGCTAATTACCAGCCGTGAGCGTGTGAATGAAAACGTAGATATTGAAAATTATTCACTGCCTAGTTTGAATCAGCAAGCATGGCAAGATTTTTTTAGCACTCGCAAGATTAATGTAGATGCTCAGGCTTTGGAGGAAATGCACAAAGCTTATGGAGGTAATGCCCTAGCTATGAAAGTCCTCTGCGCTTCAATTCAGAGAGATGGAGATATGGCAGCTTATTGGCGAGAACATAAAGTCGAAGCTGATTTATTGGTGGAATTAGCTGTAGAAAACCTAATTAAAGATCAGTTCAACCGCCTAGAAGAAATTTACCCCGAAGCCTATCGACTCCTCTGCCGTTTGGGATGCTATCGCTATCAGGATGTGCCGACTGTCCCCACTGAGGGACTGTTATGTTTACTGTGGGATGTGCCAGAAGCACAGTGTAGACGAATTATTGAATCGTTGCGAAATCGGTGTTTAGTGGAATGCCAAAAGGAAGAATATTTGCTGCATCCAGTAATTCGGGCAGAGGCGATAAGTAGGCTAAGGGCAAGTAAAGATTGGGAAGAAGTAAACCGTAAAGTAGCAGATTTTTGGACGGAGAGTGTTAAGACAGTTGAAACGATAGAAGATGCCATCAGAGCTTTTGAAGCTTACTATCAATATGTGGAAATTGAGGATTTTAATTTGGCTGGTAACGTCATTACTAATGAGAGAAGTAATAAATGGGACAATGCTGAAGAATTGGGGGTGTCATTCTACAGGTTGGGTCTATTACAACAAATGAGGGCTGCAATAAATCAAATAATAAATAATATTACTGATAGTTATACCCAAAGTAGACTTTATAATATTTTAGGCGCTCTTTATTGGTTAACAGGAGATATTCTATCTAGCATTGATTCTCATATAAAATCAGAAGAAATTGCAATTATTATTCACAATAAAGCTATTGAAGTAATTGCTTACTTAAATAGAGGTCTTTGCTACATAGATTTATTAGAAACTCAACAAGCATCACAATGTTTTGAAAAAGTTATATTACTTGCAGAAAACACAGAATGCCATAGATACGCAGTACAGTCCTGGTATTGCCTAGCGTTTTTAAAATCATTTTTGGGTCTTCGGCAAGAAGCATTTTACTTAGCAGAAAGGAGTCTACATGAAATTTTGCCTGAGAAGTTGACTGCATGGGGTGTAGGATATAGATTATTGTTTTTAGGTCAAACATACAACAATTTAGAAGAGCTTGAAAAGTCTTTTGAGATGTACCGCAGAGCGATCGCGTTTGCTGAAGAAAGTCATTACACCCAAGTTAAGGCTAAAGCTCTAACTGGTCTAGCAGAACTTTATCGAAAACAGACAGATTTTGTTACAGCACTTTCCAATCATTCAGAATCAATAGAACTACTGGATAAAATAGGCGCTAAATGCGATCTAGCTGAAGCTTACTATCAACTTGGTTTAACTTATCAAAAAATGGGTGATGTTGAGAAGAGTCAGACCAACTTTGATAAGGCGATTCGACTCTTTAACGAAATGGAAGCACCGAAGCAAGTTGAGAAAGTGCGACAGGCGATGGAAAATAGGCGATGAGTCGGCGCGATACATAGTGAAGCGCGATCGCACATCTATTCTCCGAGGTTAAAAAGAGCGATCGCGCTTTTGAGTAGTAAAGGAAAGGGTGCGATCGCTACCCCTTATTAACATAAAATTGATTATTTATTAATAATAATTAGTTTAAATAAGCGTTAAAATAATTGTAAGTGTTCTTGCAGGTTTGCGGTTTGAAAACGATGCGATCGGCCAACTATTCAGAGAGGAAATTATGCAGCAATCTGTTTTCTATCAAAGGATCATCGAAAAGAGAGAGCAACGAGGACGCAAACAAGGAGAGGTGGCGATGCTTCTGCGGTTACTTACGCGGCGAGTGGGCGCGATCGCTCCCGATATAGAAAATCAAATTCAGCAGTTATCCATACCTCAACTGGAAGATTTAGGAGAAGCACTTTTAGACTTCTCTTCTGTAAATGATTTAACTAGCTGGTTGGAGAATCACCAGTCATAGATAAACTTCCCTAAGTCCGCACTAGCGGACTTTATAACTCCAGCAAAAAGGAGAAAAGCAACGTGGATTTAAAAGAGCAACTACACGAACACCTAACTCATATAGTGCGCGATCGCGACCCCTATCTCTCCACAAGCGGGCATTTCTACGTTAAGCAATACATCCGCGAACAATTTCAACAATGGGGAACTGTAGAAACCCATGAATTCATAATTCGCGGTCAAACTCATCAGAATCTCATCCTAAATTTACCCCCTATAAACTCCCCCCTTGCTAAGGGGGGACAGGGGGGATCTCCACCTATTTTAATAGGCGCACATTATGACGGTGTACCTGGAACGCCTGGTGCTGATGATAATGGCACTGGCGTCGCTGCGCTATTAGAATTGGCGAGAATATTTGCAGCAGAACCTATAAAATACCCAGTTCGATTAGTTGCTTTTGATATGGAAGAATATGGGTTATTGGGTAGCGAAGCATATGCAAATGAATTGCACCAAAAACAGCAACAATTACGTTTAATGATATCTTTAGAAATGCTGGGATATTGCGATCGCACCCCTAATTCCCAGCGCTACCCAGCTAAGTTAGAATACTTTTACCCAAATCGCGGCGATTTTATTGCTCTCATCGGCAATTTAACTACAATTCCCGACCTAATTAACCTCAGTCGTAATATTCGCAAAGATGGAACCCCCTGTGAGTGGTTGCCCGTGCCCAATAGAGGTTTAATTGTTCGCCAAACTAGACTTAGCGACCACGCGCCATTTTGGGATAAAGGTTATAAAGCGATGATGGTAACGGATACCGCTTTTATGCGGAATCCGCACTATCATAAGGCCAGCGATCGCATCGAAACTCTCGATTTAGACTTTCTTACTGGTGTCTGTCGCGGTTTGGCTGCTGGTATCCGCCGTCTTTAAATCCAGGGATATTTGATGGTTGCCTTGTGGTTTTTTGTTTTAAGAGAAATGAACCGCAAAGACGCACCAGCGTGGCGTCAGCGGAGCGAAGGCGTTAGCCGTTAGAGCGCTAAGGAAAGAGAAAATAGAGAGTCTTGCTGGGGGCAGTGCCCCCGTGCTTGCCTCTAAACTAGGGCGTAAACTTTAGCTTCCCAAGGAAAGATTGCCTCTCTGCCAACCCATTCTTGGGCAACAGTTCGGTCTTGGGTTACTTCGTACCATTGTTTATCTTTTGGGGTTGCGGGCCAATTTGGGACAACATATTCAGCGCCTGGATTAGGTGCGCCGGGAGTGCCGTAGTCGGAAAAATTAGCAACTACAACTACTAACTGTTCCCCGGTACCCCGCTGCCAAACTAGGACTCGCTTGCCTTCATTGAAATCAACATGAATAAATTTGGTATCATTCATGGCGAGAGCCGCTGACTCCTTCCGCCAGCGAATTAGCCGCGCTACATAGTTAAATATGCGTTGTCGCCAATCATCATTCATGCGGCTGTAGTTAACTGGATCGACCTGTTTATTACTACTATGTTCGTCGCTGATATCTAAATCTTGCTGGTCGGCAAATTCATCTCCGGCTAATATCATGGGAATCCCGACAGCCGTGAGCAGACAGACAAATGCTAGCTTAATGCGCGGTTCGGTGCGATCGATTCCATTGTTAACAAGCCAGTTGAAGAAACGTTCGTTGCCAATGCCGCCAATATCGTGGCTTGTTAAGTAGTTTACAGCTTGGGAACCGTCGCTAAAACCTAAGTTGCGGCAGTCAATAAGTTTGCGGACGCTCCATTCAAAACTAGGTTCGTCAGAGGAATTACGTCCTAGAATTACTTGGCGGACAATTTGCTTGAATTTTTCGTTCCAAAGTCCATCCAAACGATTTTGAGAGACTAATGCTAGAGGTACGCTTAATTCTTCGCCAACAACTAAGAATTTATCTCCCTTTCCTTGGCGTTTTTCCCACAGCGATCGCGCAAAATCTTTAAACTCCTGCAAGAAGTCGTAGTTACCAACGTTGTTGACACTATCTAGCCGCAAACCATCGACGCGATAATATTCTATCCAGTGGGCAATGTAGGCTTTCATGTATTCCCGTGCTGGAACTAACCATGCCTTTTGTCCGGTAATTGGGTGATAGCCTTCAACCCAAAAATTGTACTTAAATAAATCTCCCCCAAAACCATCTCTCGGCCCTTGTTCTGGATCGCCGCTACCAAATTTGACGTAAAAATCCAGAAAATTGATGTTGTGGTAAGAATTGTCGCGAGAAAAAGCCATCACAACATCTACAAAAAAGCGCAAGCCATTCTGGTGACAGACTTTAATTAAATTGGCTAGATCTGTCGAAGCCGTCGAAGCCGTCGTTGCATTTTCGCCATCTCTGCGACCCAGCTCGAAATCTGCGGCAAAATAATTAGACGTACCATAGCCCCAGTTGAGATTGTCAACGCTGTCTGCTAAGGGCAAAAGTTCTAGGGCGGTGACTCCTAATTCTATAAGATGAGAGCGGTTATTGAGGGCAGCGACTGTGGGGAAATTAGGGGCAATTTTGTCTGGAACAATCAGCGATAATACATCGCGAAACGTGCCGTTTCCTTGCGCGATCGCTCCAGTTGAGCGAATCCTTGTCCAGCGCGTTGGTAACTCATAGATTACCAGCTTATTATTCGGCGGCAGCTTTTCTAGGGAACTATCTCCTTGCGAATCTACAGTTTGTCCATCCGCATCGCAGGGAATTAGCTGTCCATTCTGATAAAGTACAACACTTGCCGGATCGAAGCTGGCAATTCCACCCGGTTCTGATGGCACTGGCGCAGGGAAACGCCGATCGATTGTCCACGCTATTGGATCGGTGCAGTAGAGGACTTGTTTAGCACTTGCACTGTCGTAGGGTTCGGTGTTGCCAACCTTAAACCAGTAGAAGTAAACCTGCTTTTCTCTGAGATCGCATTCCCCGGCTGATATCTCCCACAGATCGGGAAACTGGGGCGATCGCTTAAGAGGAATTTCCCGAAAGTTTGTAAATGATGGCGACTCAGGGCTTTGGAAGTAGCCAATGTAGAGGGCGGGATTGATGTCAGTGCGCCCAGGACGCCACAAAACAAAGTGAGTTTTTTTCCGGTTCAATAAATCGGCAGGCATAGCAGTAACCTCCTGGCGTTGGTTAATATCAAACCCGGTTAATTACCCCTAATTAGGTAGGCTTCAAAACCCTCGATAAGAAATTTGTCCTGAAGCTTCCCGTTATTAATTAGGGTTAATTAGCCGTAGTTGATATTAGTTATACCTGTTTTTATTTAAATACCGCCTAGAGGTTTAAACCTCCAGGCAACGTGTGGGGCGATATGCTACAATCCATCAAATATTTATCATCGCTTAACTTATTTGTTCGTTTGCCCGCTATATAACAATCCCTATAAGCGAGTTCGGGAGCATCCCAAATTTGCAAATTACCCACAGACTTCCAGTCTGTGGCTACACAAACAAAGCTTGCCAAAGCCAGGCTGGTATTGAGTCCGCGCAGGCGGACTTAGTTTGTCTAGCCGCGATTTCTAATCGCCAGGTATTCTTGCAAAAATCGGATGCATCCGCGATTTTAATCGCTAAGGATTGTTGTTGGCTTAACGCTTTGGCTCTGGACTACTCGACACTATTGGCAGAGTAAAGTGAAACTGGCTGCCCCGATCTTTGCCACCAGATTCAGCCCAAATCGCGCCACCCCAACCAGCGACAATCTGGCGGCAAATAGCCAGCCCTAAACCAGTACCGCCGACTGTACGCCGCAGGGATCCTTCTTCCTGATAGAAACGGTCAAACACAGCCTCAAGGCGGTTGGATTCAATGCCACGACCAGTATCGGCTACAGTCACTTCTAACATCTTGCCGCCGTTGCTTTTAGCCTCAACAGTTATGGTTCCGCCAGAGTTGGTAAATTTGCAAGCGTTGTCTAGCAATTTGGCAAGAACTTCTACCAGCCACTCGCCATCTGCCTTTACCAAAGGCAATTCATTTGGCACTTGGGTAGTAATTTGGGGCAGTGGAATCTCGGACTGGCGGGCGCGGATGCTGCTGAGGGCTAGGTCTACGCACTCTTGCAGGGCGAGGGCTTCTGGATGCCATTCCACGCGACCGCTTTCCAGGCGGGAAAGGGTGAGGAAGTCTTGCACGAGTTTACGCATGCGTTCGGCATCTGTAAGCGCAGAGTTTAGCATTACCTGCCGCAACTCTTGGGGCATATCTGGTTCGCTAGCGAGGCTTTCCAGGCAGACTTGGATGGTGGATAGGGGCGTGCGTAGTTCGTGACCCGTGATGGCGACTAAGTTGCTACGGGTGCGGTCGAGGGCTTCTAGTTGCTGATTTAGGTCTTGCAGGTTGGCGTAGGCTTCGGCTTGAATTAGGGCTGCACCTAGTTGGGTTGCGATCGCTTCGACTAATTCCAGTTGGTCTTCTTCCCAATCGTTTTGGGTTGGGCTACAGTGGTGCAACTCCACCATCCCCAGCAGTCGATCTTGATAGAGTACGGGAACCAGCACCCAAGTGGCAATAGAAAATTTTTGTACTAGCGCTTGTACGGAGGAATTAGGCGCCCGTAAGGATTCTTTGCGTGCTTCTTCACTTTTGCCTTTTGCTCTCGTTCCCTGTCTGGCAAGGGGAATTTTTTTAACTTCGCGGCTCAGGCGCTCGTCTGTATGAGTGTCGGGAACATAGACTCGCTCGTGCTTTTGCACGACTTCCTGAAATAAGATATTGTCCTTTAACGGCCAGGTTTGTCCTTCTACTGAGGTGACTGGCGCTCCCAAGTATTCATGGTTTATTGTAGCTGCGCCATCAGTTGCTTTACAGCAATATATTAGGCAGCGACAAGCTTGGAGTGCTTGCCCCAATTCTTCGACAGCGACTTGCAGAATTTCATCTGTATTGAGGCTACGCCTGATAGCTGTGCTAATTGAGTTTACCAGACGTTCTTTTTGTTCTTGGGCGGCGATCGCTCGATAAGCTTTGAGCAATTTGTACTGATTGGCTTGGATGTATGTCACCAACCGCTGTACGAACGGGTCTGGGTCAACATCGTGGAACCCTGACGGCAGTTCTACTAAAAACTGGGTTTTCGCTTCCTGGATTTTAGCTGCTAACTCAGGACGGTATTCCGAAATTCGATCCAGTAACAATTGGGCGGCTTTGCAAGTAACTTCCCGCTCAAAAGTCCAGATTCCCTCAAATCGCCGCACCGAGTCCATCTCAGAGTCGGTGCTGCTGGGTGCTGGTCGTTCCCGGCAAATCAGACAACTGGCATAACTAGGGCCTATGACCACTAAATGCCACTCTTGACTCAAGCCGTCTGCTGGCTCAAAAGCCACAGTCTCATAGCCCTCCCACCCGTTGGCGAAGTTTGTTTCCGGAGCCGCCAGCACGTATACCTGGGACGTGCGTTCGGCAATCCGATGGTAGCGGTGAGCTTCCTGTCGGTAGAAGCGCTCTCGCTGAAAGCTAGCAATGACCAGGGGCTGGTCTAACCCAGCCAAAACCTGGTCTTCCATCGCGTGTGAGAGTGCGGTCAAGGAAGACTTGAAATATATCTGTGGCCGTAGTTGTGGCAGGACTTGCAGCAAGTCAGCCAGCACAGAAGTAGGGTTGATCATCGAGAATGCGTTCGCGTCGCTTGCCGTAGGCATTCGCCTTAATTTGAGGATTCTGATAGGAGTCCTATGCTTATCCTACAGAACTGCGATCGCTGTTTGATTTGTCATTTATGTTTCGTCATCTGTCAATAACCACAAATAAATGACGGCTAACTCTGTTCTCTCAACCTAAAACACCCCACGTTAGCCACTTTTACTCAAGAAATCATCACTTTGGCTGCAACTGACGCAGCTTGTTCTGTGCAAATTGCGCTAGCTGTTGGGCTTCTCTATACGCGGTTGTCCCCGATTTCACAGTTTGTAGCTTGTCGATAATTCCCTGTAGCTGGCTAGCTGTTTGATTGCGATCTACCGAAGCCGCCTTAGTCGGAGTTGAACCAATTAAGTATTGTATTTGCTGTTTACCCTGCTTGAGCGCTTCCAAGGACTCGTTTTCTGCTTTCAGTCGAGTTTGTACAACGCCTACATTAGTCTGGTACGTTGCCAATAACTTTTGCGCTTCCACATAACCAGCGTCTTCCACTCCAATGGTTTCCAGTTGGTCAATTGCCTTTGACCACAAATTTTGGACTTGCTCCCACTCTGAAGCTGTATGGGGTGGATTTTGCCCAGCTTTAGCAGCGGCGAAGGCAAATTGCTTCGCACCCTCGATTAATGTGCCAGTGCGCTGAGTGCTGACGATGAAACCGACAACCTGCTCAAAGTCAGGCTTGTAGGCTTCCAGTTTTGTTTGTGCTGTTTTTCCTGCTAGTGTCTGTGTGGAAATGTCATCAAGCTGGTTGAGGGAAAGTTTCCAAGAGGCGATCGCTTTCTCTTTATCTATCGATGTCTGTGCTTGTTTATATTGCTGTTTTGCAGTAATCAGCGCCTGTTCCCTTTGATTCAGAAGCCCTTGAGCCTTTTTTTCTTGGTCAAGCTGCGTGTTTATTTGTTCAAATTTAGAGCGAACCGAGGTGTATCGATCGTCATATATTGTCTGCGTATCGTAGCCGCTAACACGCCTCCGACCCTTTTTCGTGTAATAGTATCGCTTAGAACTGACTGTATGCGAAACGGGCAGGGAATCAATATGTTTTTTCGCTTCATTTAATTTTTCTTCGCCCAATGCCAAATCTGCTGGTGTCCCCGCGCGGTTTACCAATTGGTCGGCTTGATCGACCAAGGCTTGAGCCTGCTGATAATGATCCTCTACACTCATTGCCTGGGAACCCGAGACGGAAGCAGTTTCCCCTACTGGCTTTTGACTTCCCAAATACACCGCTATAGCCAAGACAAGTGCCCCAATTCCCCCAACTACTGCTAAAGCAGCTAAAACAGCTAATTTGAGACAGCCCCCAATACTCGCCGAAAGGTTGGATGAAGTTGCTGCTCCTACTATCTTCTCGCCCTCTTTAGTACTGTTGGCTTTTGTAGCTTCTAAAAGTACCTTTTCGCTAAAGTTCGCATAAGTACCGATTACTGCCTTTCGCATTTCTTGTAAGGAGACAGGTGAGCCTTCTTGCGATCGCAGTAGTTGTAACTCTTGGAGTACAAGGTTTTGCTCCAATTGGCTCAACGGATCGTCTCCAGCACATTTCTGAACTTCAGCACGCAGAATTTCAAAAGCGCGAGTGTTAAGACGGGACATGGTAGGTATTACACGCAGCAACTTCTTCCAGTATTCCCAAAGATAGATGCTGGATTGACACGCGGGATACTTAAAACTTGAGGATTATTTAAGTTAAGCTCTGTAAAGGTAACAACAAATTCTCGTTCTAAGTAGTGATATGTCAACGGCTTTAATTACTGGTGCTTCGGGTGGAATTGGTGCTGAATTTGCTAGACAACTAGCAGCCCGCAAGACAAATCTCGTGTTAGTGGCGCGTTCCGAAGATAAACTGCAACAACTGGCGAAGGAACTGCAAGAATTACACAAAATTAACGTAGATATTTTAGTCCAAGACTTGACGCAACCCACAGCTACAGAAGCTGTATTTGATGCAGTTAACCAAAAGGGATTAACTATTGATTTGTTAATTAATAATGCTGGTTTTGGAGATTATGGCGATTTTGCTTTAACAGAGCGATCGCGCCAACTTCAAATGATTCAGTTAAATATTTTAGCTTTAGTAGATTTGACGCATTTATTTTTGCAAGGAATGCGATCGCGGCGCTCTGGAAGTATCATAAATTTAGCTTCAATTGCCGCATTTCAGCCTCTACCTTACTTATCTGTCTATGCCGCAACTAAAGCTTTTGTACTCAGTTTTAGCGAAGCGTTGTGGGCGGAAAATAAAAGCTATGGTGTTAAAATTTTAGCCGTTTGTCCCGGTCCAACGGAGACCAACTTTTTCACAGAAGCTAAGTTTCCCTCAGCCTTGGGAGGCGCAAATAAGGCAAATTACACTGCTGTAGATGTAGTTGTTAAACAATCTCTGAAAGCTTTAGAAAAAAATCAGGCGAATGTTGTTACAGGTGGTTTAGGTAATCAATTAGTAGTGAATGCGTCCCGCTTTTTGCCGCGAGAAACTTTGGTTACTGCGGTGGAAAAACAGTTTAAGGGTAATGAGTAATAGGTAATGGGGAATGGGTTTTGAGTTTTATCTCCCACTTTCCCACTGGGGAGACGCGATAAATCGGCGTCTCTACAAAATTCCCCATCTCCCACTCTTCCCCGACTCCGGACTCCGGACTCCGGACTTGCATTACATATAGCGAGTTAACTGGATGCGGTAGCGGTCTTTTTTAGTAACAGCAACTTCGCCAATTTCTAGGCGTCCTTTACCGCGAATAGCGATTAAGTCGCCTTGTTTGAGAATATGACTGCTAGAGGTGGTGTCTTTCCAATTGACGCGCACATCACCACCGTCAATAAACTCCACCATTTTGCTGCGAGACATACCGAAACCAGCAGAAGCGATCGCATCCAGCCGCATCGACGCCTCAACTGTCGTCATCTCTTTTTTCTTGGGTTCTCTAATCTTCAGTTCTGCTAGTTCAATTCGCCTAGTTTTCACCGGAACTGAACGCACCTGAGTTAGATGCATTTCCAGATATTCAACCATTTCTGGAATAACAATTGCTTGCGCTCCTTGATCTCCCAGTACAAGGAGATCGCCTGTCTTTTCTCGCACAATACCCGACCCTAACATTGCACCTAAAAAATCGCGGTGACTTGCAGGATCGAAGAGAAAATTACCAGCAATTTCCAAAGCAGCAACAGCGACTTGCGATTGATCCAGAGTCAGTTCCGAACGAGCGATCGCCATCCTTTGTCGTTCAGCTTGGGGATAACCCCCAAACGGTAGCAGTTGCACTTCTGTCAGACGACCAAACATATGCTGAATCTCAGCTATTTCTGGGGGAGAAAGAAAGTCGGTACAGACAACTTCCCAAGTTTTAATAGCTTGTTCGGCTTGGTCGATTACACGCACCGCAGTGTCGCGATTTTCTACTCCTTTTAAGAGTTCTTCCCTCGGTAGCATTCTTGAGGCACTTATTTAGAGAACTTCTTTGATTGTATCTAGCGATCGCTCCCCAATGTCGTTGGCGGATAGCCGTCACTATTCTTGGCGAGGACTCTAATCAAACGGATATACAATTTCTTTCCAAGACCAACCATCGCTTCGCACTAAGGCGAGGAACAAGCGTCTGCGTCTATTCAGGTTGCTTATCGACTCCTCGAAGTCTTCATCGCTGAAGGTGGGAATACCGCTAGCGCGTAACTCATCCAGTCTTGGCAGAGGCGGCACGTCTTTGGATGGTTTAATTTAAGCAGCGTTCAGCGTCTCCAGGAATTTCTCGATTGATTGACGCACGGTGTAGAGAGCAACCGCATCCGGTCGATGTTCTGGCTTGACTGCATATTCTAGAAGCGTCAGCGCCTCATCAAGGACAACCAGGCTGACTTCTGCTGGGTTCTGGCGCTGAAAGTTGTGAAAATAATCAATTAGAGGGTAGGTTAGGTGGTTTTGCCGGATGTAGGCTAATAGGATTTTTTATTGGGAATTGATTAGACGGCGATCGCACCTTTCAAAACCTTGTAGGGGTGGTAGGTGTCGGCGTGGGAACTGCGTCAGTTGGAGCTTCATCTATTGCTAACTTCGTCAAAGAAATCAGACAGGCGCCATTAGCTGAAAAGCCATCAAGTCAAAAAATAACCGCCGATGCTTGGTCAAGTTTTTGGTTTGCCTTTCTGTTCAGCATTGGGATAGGAGTTGGAGCTAGTTTAGTTACTTGGGTGGTTTTACGGTTGCGATCGCTCTATCGTAATAAGCCTTGATTATCATCTAAAATTAACAATAACCTCAGTTGATTTGGAACTACAAACATGGCTCTGCAACTGCAAACTTCCGCTCAACAAGACATCATCTACCCCGACAGCGACGGACAGCCAATGGCAGACAATACAAAGCAATTTCGCGTTATCGTAACCACGCAGGGTGGTTTAGATGCTTTGTTCCAAAACGATCCAAATGTGTTCGTTGCTGGCGATTTACTTTGGTATCCAGTTGAAGGCGACAACAAAACCAGAGTGGCTCCTGATGTTATGGTAGCCTTCGGCAGACCAAAGGGCGATCGCGGTTCTTATCAACAATGGCGAGAAGATAATATTCCCCCGCAAGTTGTATTTGAAATACTCTCTCCCGGTAACACTCTCAAGGAGATGTCTAAGAAATACAAGTTTTATGAGCGCTACGGTGTAGAAGAATACTACCTTTATAACCCCGACAGAGTTGATTTAGCGGGCTGGCTGCGCTCTGGAGAGCAATTAGAAATAATTGAAGAAATGGCGGGTTGGGTAAGTCCGCGATTAGGAGTGCGGTTTGAATTAGAAGCAGGAGAACTTGTCATTTATCGCCCAGATGGACAGCGATTTGCTACTTATTTAGAATTGGCTCAACAAAAGGAACAAGCCCAACAGCTTGCGCTTGAACAGCAGCAACGTGCAGAGTCAGCAGAAACTCTTCTGGAGCAAGAACGACAGCGATCGCAAGCCCTATTAGCTCGATTGCAAGAATTAGGAATTAATCCAGATCTGTTGGAGCAATAGGCTAAATTTTATCTGCGATCGCCCGCCACAAAAATACCCGCGTTAGTACACCTGAGATTTTGTGTCAGCGTATCCCTGGAGATTTTCCGGATTAAACGGACGTAATATCTTAGTTGCAGACAGCGTTAAAGTCTCAGCACCGTTAACCACAACGAGATATTTACCAGCATTCAGCCGATTGCGGTAGGGCAAAGCATCACCACCCCCGACAATCAACCCAACGCCACCGCCAGCGAGAACACTGCCCATACCCCCGGCGATCGCGCCTAGCAAACCACCAATCAGGTGATTGCCAAGTGCGCCCGCCCAGGGAAAGGTATCCAACCCGCTGATGACGTTAAAAATAAACCCGCCAAAAAATCCAAAGGGCACAAGCCAATAAGACATGAACTTTGCTTGCTTTCTAGCTTCTTCGTTGGGGTCTATCAATCCATATTCATCAGCACTTTTGTACCCCCTGCCAAGAATGGCGACTTGATTCATGGGTAAGCCTTCTTTTTCCAAGGCTGAGTAGGCGGCTTCTGCCTGGATGCGGTCTGGCAGTACAGCAACAAGATAATACATAGCAAATCACGATCGTGGTCTAACTTAAACAGGGTAACAATACTGAGATAGCAAATCTTCTATCTTGTTTAGGATAAGCCGCGATCGCGCTTAATTCCCTCTCGGACAAAGCTAAAAACTTTCGAGTAACCAGCAGTGGCCGTATACCTTTGCGGTTAAAATTACCTTCTGCGGTGATTCCTCAAGGGCGACTTATAGCTCCAATCAAGCACGTCTGCCCTCCAGCTTCTACCCGCACGCAAGATCGGTCTTGACGTTTCGAGAGTTGTTTTCCCGGCGCGATCGCGTGAGCCTACCGCTTCCCTACCGCAACCCCACTTAAACCTACCTGTCCATCATGTCAAAAGTTCTTGTTTCCGATCCCATTGACCAAGTAGGGATAGATATCCTCTCCCAAGTTGCTACTGTTGACGTTAAAATCGGTCTGCCTCCAGAAGAACTGGTGCGGATTATGCCAGAGTACGACGCCCTCATGATTCGCTCTGGCACGCAGGTTACTAAAGAAATGATTGAAGCTGGCACGCAGTTAAAAATTATCGGTCGTGCTGGCGTTGGTGTAGATAATGTCGATGTCACGGCTGCTACACGAGCAGGTATTGTAGTCGTCAATTCCCCAGAAGGCAATACCATTGCCGCCGCCGAACACGCTTTGGCAATGATGCTTTCCCTCTCTCGCTACATCCCCGATGCTAACCAATCAGTAAAAAACGGCCAGTGGGATCGCAAGAGTTTCACTGGTGTCGAAGTATACAAGAAAACCCTTGGCGTTGTCGGTTTGGGCAAAATCGGCTCCCATGTCGCAACTGTTGCTAAAGCGATGGGCATGAAATTGCTAGCCTACGATCCCTTCATATCCATAGAACGGGCAGATGAGCTGGGCTGTCGTCTGGTGGATCTAGATTTGCTGTTTAGGGAAGCTGACTACATCACCCTGCACATCCCCAAAACGCCGGAAACTACTCACCTAATTAACGCCGAAGCTCTGGCGACGATGAAACCCACCACCCGGATTATCAACTGTGCGCGTGGCGGCATTATTGACGAGGCGGCTTTGGCAGAAGCCTTGACAAATGGCACAATTGCTGGGGCTGCGTTGGATGTCTTCGAGACGGAACCACTCAAGGAATCGCCGCTGAAACAGTTGGCAAAACAGCTTATTCTCACCCCTCACTTGGGTGCGTCCACAGCCGAAGCTCAGGTGAATGTAGCTATTGACGTAGCAGAGCAAATTCGCGATGTTTTACTAGGACTGCCAGCGCGTTCGGCAGTAAACATCCCTGGTTTGCGTCCCGATGTCTTAGAAAAACTCAGACCTTATATGCAGCTGGCGGAAACGCTAGGCAAGCTAGTAGGTCAACTGGCGGGTAAACGAGTAGAGTCGCTAAATATCCACTTGCAGGGAGAATTGGCAAGCAATGCCAGCCAGCCCTTAATCGTGGCCACCCTCAAAGGGCTACTTTCGCAAGCGCTGCGAGAGCGCGTAAACTACGTTAATGCCAGCATTGAGGCGAAAGAGCGGGGGATTCGCGTGGTGGAGACGCGGGATGCTTCGATTCGAGACTATACTGGTTCGCTACACTTAGAGGCGAAGGGTTCTCTGGGGGATCACTCTGTTACGGGTGTGTTGTTGGGCGATGGTGAAATACGCATCACTGACATCGATAATTTCCCCATCAACGTTCCCCCCAGCCCCAATATGCTGTTTACCCTCCACCGAGATATGCCAGGAATTATTGGCAGAATCGGTTCCCTGCTGGGCGATTTTAATGTCAATATTGCCAGTATGCAGGTGGGTCGCAAAATCGTGCGCGGTGACGCTGTGATGGTGTTAAGTGTAGATGACCCCCTACCGGAGGGAATTGTAACGGAGATTACGAAGGTTCCTGGAATTCGTGATGCCTATACGGTAACTTTATAAAGGTAAAAGTAAAAAGGCAAAAGGAAAAATTACAAGCCCTTTCTTTTGCCTTTTGCCCTCGTTCCCAGCCTTTGCGTGGGAATGCTTTTTACTTATTTTATGGCAAACACTTGGTGGGAAATTGAAATTTTGTGCGATCCAGCGTTGGAGGATTTAATCTTCTGGCGGCTGGATAAGTTTGGCTCTCGCGGGACATCTAGCGCGATCAAAGGACATTCCTGCCTGGTGAGTGCTTATCTGCCTAGCATACAGGCTCAGTTGTTGGATTTGGCGGCGCTTTCGCTTTTGCTACGCGGGGATGCGCTAGTAGCGGGGTTGCCTTCCCCTCTAGTGCAATGGCAGCTGATTGATGAGGAGGATTGGGCGAGTAGCTGGAAGCAATACTGGCAGCCGCAAGAAATTGGCGATCGCATTTTAGTTTATCCCGCCTGGTTGCCGATTCCAGAGCAGTCGGAACGCCTTCTCCTGCGTCTCGACCCCGGTGCGGCGTTCGGAACTGGCACTCATCAAACAACTCAGTTGTGCTTGGAAGCGTTAGAAATGCGATTAGAACCCGATACCAGCGGTCTGGTTGTGGCTGATATTGGCTGTGGTTCTGGCATTCTCTCAATCGGCGCTTTGCTGTTGGGCGCTGAAAAGGCATATGCCGTAGATACTGACCCTGTAGCCGTGCGTTGCACTCGCAGCAATCAAGAACTTAATAAAATTAGTAGCGATCGCCTTATAGCCGCGCAAGGAAGTGTGGAGCAATTAATAAAAACAATAGATACCCCGGTCGATGGCATTGTTTGCAATATTTTAGCAGAGGTAATTATAGACTTAATTCCCCAAATGGAGGAGATTTCTAAACCCAAAACTTGGGGCATTCTTAGCGGTATTTTACTCGAACAAGTCAAACCAATTGCTGACACTTTAGAGCAGCATGGTTGGATGGTTGCGGCTCTCTGGCGTCGCGGGGATTGGTGTTGCTTTAATATCCGACGCTCATAATAGAGATTTGGGATAGTCTAAACACAGTCAGCAACCATTTTAAGTAGAAGTAAGTGTGCTTTCTTGGCCTATGACTCATGCCCAAAAAGGGGACTTTCCACCACAAGTACGGGAGAGCCTTTGTATGAGTCTTAACCCAAATTCAAAGACGTTTGCACAGTATCCATCGCAATTCCATCGGGGATTTTTCCTGCGCTAGGGGAAATACACTTTTGCCAGTTGCCCAGGCAAGAAACCATCCTGTAGGCGGCCATGCTTCGGCTGGGAGATTGGCTTGCTCGTAGGCGATCGCGGACTCATCGGATATTACTTCTAATGGTAATCCAGCGATTGCATCAGCCAACTCTGTTCGCGTAAACAGCGATGACCAAGCTACTTCCGCCATTTGCCGTGCTAGTGCGTCGGGTTCATACCCATCGACGGCTAAGAAGATATTGAATAAAAATAAACCATCCTTGCTCAGGGCGTCGCACATTTTGACAAGTAGTGTTCTTATTTGATCGCCAGATCTAAAATGCGAAACTACTTCAGATGCGATCGCCAGTTTATAATAACCGCTCCGCATCTGAATTAGAGGATTAAGAATATCTGCAACAGCAACAGTTACAGGTAATTTCTCCACAGACGCCGCTGTTTGCAGTTGCGAGGCAAACTCTGGGGTTAGTTCTATTGCGTCTACTGGGTATCCCAGCCTTGCCAAAGGTAACGTATTCCTACCCGTTCCAGCTCCGATATCCAAAATTGGCGCAGTCGCAGCAGGATTAGGGATGGATTTAACAACCGCCATCAACTTCGCATCAGGTTGAGAGCCAAACAAAGGAGGTTGCTTTGTTTCAACCCATCCCTTGTACTGTTCTGCAAGCGATGGCGTAGTAAGTGCCACATTGCAAGCTAAATTTTTTTGCAGGCTAGCAGACATAGATATCTCGTACCGCAGCACTACCTTGGCACTAGCACTAGACTCAAATCCTTGTTGCATCGTCTGTGCTACTAACTCTTGCAACTGCGCGAGTTCTTTTTCAGATAGCTGCTTGCCAAGGGTTTTAAACAACTCGTCTAGCTGCTGCATATAAAAGTCTATGGATGCTGGCGTGCAATGCATTGTCACGTCGCCTCGGTGCGTAGTGCGAGCCTTAAGGTTGCTCTCGACAGCCTGTTTTAGTAATGCTGGGGTAGCGATCGCATCCCCTACCTGATGCTGTGTCAATTGATCTTCCGAAGCCATATTAATACTCACAAGTTTACTGGCTATAAATTAAGCAATTAAACAAACTTACATATAAAAATTTGCTGGGTCTAATTATCACCGATACGAGCAACAGCAAACGCCAACAACGTTAGCTAATGTCTTCTCAATGACAACCAGACCCAGCAGGTGTTGGATCTAAATCAGAGTTTTAGCGTCTGCCGCGATTGGGCACTTTGTTCAAATAGTCAATATCAAACGCCGATACATTTTGAGCGTAGTTGCGCTTGGTACTAACAGATGCGGCCATATCGCGATACTTGCGGGGGTCGCCTTCGGCCAATTGCCGTTCTTGGTATTTGCGGCTGTAGGCTTTTTCTAGCGCAAAACGCCAGTCGGTTGTCACCGTACCAGCTGTTTCGCGGAAATCTTCGCCGTAGCGTGGTGTCACCAAGTTAAACGGACGAGCCTCCATCCGCTTGCGCTGGTAGGGAACGGTATAATCGCCAAACGCGCCTGTATACTCTTCGCTGTCAATCAAAGCATCGACAAAGCCAGAGAAACCCAACGTAGCGATTTTAATTGACCAGGCAATTTCTTCATCCTTGTTATAAGAATCCCGACCTAAGAAGCGTCTTAGGCAGATTTGTACAAGGCGATAGTTATTATTGACCGATACAACCAACCGGTAAAATGCCTCAGACTTTGCTAGACCCCGGATGAAGTCGCGCACGTTAACATCACCATTTCTCAGCTGAGATTCTAGAGTAATCTGACGGTTGAATTTAAGAATCTCATGTTCGCTGAAAACTTGGCGATAGGCCGCCCAAATCAGATCCTTGAATTCACCTGGAGATTGTGCATCTTCAAGGCGATAGATGTAAGGTGTATCTTCATTGAGGTCAGCTATGCCAAAGCTCTTGACCCGCTGATTTTGACTGCTTGGTTTGTATTGAAGTAATGGCAGTGCCATTGATTATCTCCCTATCTTTAGTGTTGAAAACGTGCTTTTTAGACGCAGCTAACGGAATGGGAAACTCGCAGATGAATCAATCGAAGCTCGTGTCCCTTGTGGCTTATTATCCCGTGTCATGTCCGGAATTTTGATGTTAGCCGTATTGACAGTAACATTCTGGGTAACTGCTTTTGGCTTGATGGATCGGGCCATCTCTAAGAAGTTATTAACAGCGCCCCACTTGTAGCGCTCGTCTTCTAGCTTATCGCGCCAGTAGTCTGCGTAACGAGGTGTTACGAGGTTAAAGGGGCGATCTTTGAAGCGACGGCGCTGATAAGGTACGGTATTGTCGCCAAAGTTCGTTTGATACTCTTCACTATCAACAAGTGCATCTATGAAGCCGCCTAAGCCTTTGGTTGCAATTTTAATTGACCAGGCTATTTCTTCATCTTTGTTGTAAGGGGCGCGGCCCAAGATGCGTTTGAGGCAAAGTTCTACAACTCGATAGTTCGAGTTTGTCTCTACAACTAGAGTATAAAAACCCTCGGTTTTTGCCAAACCCCGGATGAAGTCACGCACTGTAATAGCGCGATTCTTCAGCTGAGATTCTAGGTTTACCTGACGAAACGATTTCAGGATTTCGTGTTCGCTGAAAACTTGCCGATACGCTGCCCAAATTAGTTGTTGGACATCAGTATCGTCGATGCAGTCTTCAGCGCGGTAAATCCTGGGCGTGTCTTCGTTAGGCACTTCATAACCCGATACTCGCTGGTTCTGCGAGGAGGGTTTGTATGCAAGTAAAGGAATGGACATATTAGTTTTGAGTGTTGAGTTTTGAATTAGGGATTGGGAATTGGAAAAAAACCATTGCCCATTACCCATTACCCATTAGCCCCTAAACTTTTGGTGTTGGGGAAATGTACCGATAGGGTAGTGCTACATCCGTGCGACCAATAGCTGGTTTTGGCGTGGTAGCTTTGCGGGTCATGTCGGGAATCTCCATATTTTTGACTTGAGAGAGTACCCGATCTCTTGACCGTTGGTAGTTTACCTCGCTAGGAGCAATACTTTTAGCCATTTCTAAAAATGTATTAGGAATGGCGCTGCGAACTCCTCGTTGCACTCCTTGGCCCCCAATTTGTACTTTATAGTATGAACCACCTTCTATCTCGATTTGGCGAGTGCGCCAGTAATCGTTGTAGCGGGGGTTGACGAGATTGAAGGGACGTTCGTTGAAGCGGCGGCGTTGATAAGGGATGATATCATCACCGAAGTTTTGGCGGTATTCTTCGCCATCAATAATGGCGTCAATAAAGCCATGCAATCCCTTTGTGGCAATGACTATTGACCAGGCAATCTGTTCGTCTTTGTTGTAGGTAGCGCGTCCCAGAAATCGCTTGAAGGAGATATCTACGAGACGGTAATTGGAGTTTGTTTCTCCAACTAAGTTACGATAAACTTCAGATTTGCCCAAGCCGCGAATAAACTCTGCAACAGATATTGCTCGATTACGCAGCTGAGATTCTAGGAAGGATTGGCGGTAGCTTTCTAGAATTAGGTGTTCGCTGAATATTTGGCGGTAGCCTGCCCAGATTATTTCATCAATATCTGTGTCTGATATTGCATCGGTTAACCGATAAATTTGAGGATCGTCTTCATCAGGAACTTCGTAGCCTTCAACACGCTGATTTTGTGTTTTGGGCGTGATTGCAAGGAGTGGTATGGACATTTTTTTAAGTATGAAGGATTAACGAAATGCTGAAAAAAGTATTAAGTATGAATTATAAATTATGATTAATGAATTATGAATGTGTATAGTTGGAGTCGCCGAACTTTAGCATTGATAATTCACGCTTCATAATCCATAATTCATACTTCGCACTTTAGTTGCTGTTGAGCCAGCTGAACTCTGGCACGAACCGCAATTTCAGCTTCTGTTTGGAGCATTTGCTCAAAAGCCGCCAAAATGGGCTGTTGGTTACCTGACTTAGCAAGTGCTTGCAAGCCTGCAACGGCTGCATAGCGAATTGACCAGTCTGGATCGTGACAAACTTGCTTAAGCGTATGTACGGCTTTGGCTTGTTTATCAGCAATTTGCTCGGCTGGCAATTGGTTCCAGCGCAGGCTTCCCAGCCCTTTGGCAGCAGAACGACGCACGCTGGGGGCGAAGTCATTTGCTGCTGCTTGTATTAAGCACTCTAGTGCGCGTGGATCGCCGATTGCGGATAATGCCCGAATGGCATAAGCCCTCGCGCCGTAGTTGTACCCATCTAGCAGTTCAAGTATGGGCTGTACAGACATTTCGCCCATCTGAATTAGCCCTTGAACAGCGGCGGTAGCTGCACCTGGGTTGTTGTAACCCAGAACTGCAATGAGGGTGGGAATCCCGGCTTCTATCTCGGCGGCTGCTAGGGCGCGTACAGCGGCTATGAGGTTTCCGGGAGAATCGGCTTGTTCAACAGCCTGAATTAGTTCCTGCATGACGTTACAAGAGTGCGTCCATCAGGTTCATGACCCGGATGGCGTCATCAGAGAGGGACTGGGAAGTTTGGTTATATTGATGTTCGAGCAAGCCTTTGAGGGCGATGAGCTTGAAGCTATTTTCGGCGGCAGCCGATGCGATCGCGTCTGCTGCTTCTAAATAACCAATGGCACCGAGGTCGTTCAGTGCCATGCGACGCAGTTGAATATCTGCGCCGTTTAGAGCTTGCACCAGACGATCTCCATAAGCATTATCCCCTGTCAGCTGGTACATTGCTCGAGCGGCTGCATATTGCACCCGCTCGACTGGATGTTCTAGAAAGGGCTGAATCAGGGGGATGGCTTCGGTAGCTCTAAGAGATCCTAGTGCTTCGATCGCTGCCTCGCAAGGCTGGGCTAGGTGGGGGCGTTCTGGTACTCGCACAGCAGCTTCTACACCACCAGCAAGCAACTGCATCAGGTAGGGGATGCAGGAGCGATCGCCTAGCATTCCCAACGACTGAGTAGCTGCTTCGCGCACGTAGAAGTCGGAGCAGTCTAAACAAGCGATTAGCGGTGGCACAGCTTTTAGGTTTTCCAGTTTACCCAGCGCCCGTGCAGCATTGCGGCGGAGGGGGTACCCGCCTAATTCTGTACGATCTGCTTCGTCTGCTAATGCCTCAATTAAGGCGTCAACAGCTGGTGCTTCTTTAACCTGGAACCTACCTAACCACCATGCAGCGTAGTAGCGGAGACTCAAGTCTTCATGGCGGAGATTAGCGATCGCTTGCTCGACCGTCAGCTGTGCAGCTTCGGGAGACTGTTCCGGACTAGACTCTTGCATGGCAAGTAATAATTAAACGCTAAAAAGTCAAAAGCTCTTTTTCCCTCGTTCCCCGGCTCCGCCTGGGAAGGCTTTTTACTTTTTAGCCTTTTTAGCTTCTTGGGTCTCTGTGTTGCTTGAAGCATCAGCCGTCACTGGCTGAATGCTGACAATTGTGCCACCCATCCGCAAAATCCGCTGCATTTCTTCGTTCATGCGGTTGTAGGGGACTGTGAGAAATACGCTACCGCTGCGGCGAATGTCGTAGTTATTTTTGTCGTTTTGTTCGTTTTGGCGTAAACCTACGACTTCATAACGAAAAACGCGGCTACCTGATGATGTATTGGCAGCACTACCGTTTGCAGTTTGTCCAAACATTTTCTACCTCCTGTAGTCAATAAAACGGGGTCAAAATTCAAAATTAAAAAGAATCAGGCAAAAGTGAATTTTTTTCTTTTGCCTTTTGATCTCGTTCCCAGGCTCGGCCTGGGAATGCTTTTTTGTTTTAAGCTGGCGTCACGCTAACAACTTTGCCGCCTTGCTTGACAATTTGTTGCAACTTGCTCGATAGCCGCTCGTAAGGCACTAAGAAGGCTGTGCTGCTGCGACGGACTCTGGGATAACCAGGATTTAGCAGTCCGGTTACTTCGATGCGGTAGACGCGATCGCCTTCCCCAACTGCATTACCCAAAGCCTTCTGGGGAACGGCATCGTTAGAAGCGCGGAATGCCCAGTTTTCGTTACTACCAGATGGGCCTACGATGCTGGATGCCCCGTTCCGAGCCAATTCGCGAGCTAGACGAGGGTTGTTGCCTTCTACTTGGGCGCGATCGCTGTTGGCATAGCCGCGATACAACCGGAACATCCGGTTAAAGCCCACAGTTTTTTGCCCTGTTTGGGTTGCAAAACCGCGATAATATGGCACAACATTGTCGCCAAAGCTGGCTTGATACTCAACTGAATCGATGTAAGAATCAATCTCAGCGTCATACCCTTGGCTGTGGTACAAATCCAAGTGATAAATCACCTCTGATTCGTCGTATGGCGCACGACCCAAGAGGTGTTTGTAATTCAGTTCGATAAACCGAGTTTGAAAATTGTTGTAGAAAAACTTGGATTTGTACAGCTCAGATTTAGCAATTGACCGCACAAATTCCCGCACTGTCAGGTTGCCATCACGCAAAAGTGATTCTGCACTGGTCAATCGTTCTGAAGCCATGATATAGTCATTGCCCAGAAGTTGCCGATATACGGCACGAATCACGTTTTCGATGTCTGCTCTGGTGTAGTTCGGGCGTAGTTCTACCCTTGATGCATCACTAAAAGCTGATGTTCCCAACCGCGAAGCGGCTGCTGTAATAGCCATGTGAAATTCTCCCAATTAACAGCAAGACTTTTAAATTGTTCATTGTTGATTGTTCTTTGCTATGAATCAGCAGCTTTGAACAATAAACTATGAGCTTTTTTAACTGATTTAGTCGGATTTGATTGCTTGCAATACTCGTTAGTTTGCCGTTTATCCGATTAATTTGCTACAACTTCTGAGTTTTCCGATTGTAGGGCGCGAAAAACTTTCTGTTCCTTTGTCGCAGCTAGGGAATCTTTTATCGGCTACAGATACAACAAGGCCCGGAGCGGTAAACACCTGCTAGCATCTGCGCCAGCAACTGCATACCCCTCCGGGCCATACGTTCAATTAGCTCAGAGCGTTGATCGCGTAGTCGAGGTAGGTGTTAGCTTCGTTTGCAGCTTGACCGCTCAGACCATGGCTGGACTTGATGTTCTTCAGAGCTTCAACGTACCAGCTGTTAGATAGGTTGAAGGTGCGGTTGATTTCATCCAAACCAGCAATCAGGTACTCATCCATTGGGCCGGTGCCACCAGCAACACAGCAGTATGTAACCATACGCAGGTAGTAGCCGATGTCACGAGCGCACTTAGCTTTGCCTTCGGGAGTTGATGAGTACTCGGGGCCTTGCATTTGGGTGGTGTACGGGAACTTCTGATACACCGCTTGTGCAGCACCGTCGATCAGACGCTGTGCGTTGTTGGTCAGGGCGCGAGCAGCTTCCATGCTGGCAACAGCACGCTCAAAGCGACCGTTGACTGCTTGCAATTCGGTGTTGCCCAAAAAACGGCCTTGGGTATCTGCTGCTGCGATCGCTTCGGTAATTGGGGTCTTCATTGTTGCGTTATCTCCCTATGTTCTAAAGGTTTTCCGTGAAAACTGATTTCGTTAAGCTTGCACACTAGCCGGCGATGGCTTTGTGACTATGCAACAGCAGCTGCGGCGCGGTCGAAATAGCTAGCAACTTCAGAGATCAGCTGGCTGCAATCGCCTTGGGTAATTCCGGTAGGATCGTTGGCGAGTTTAATTGCGGCATCTTTCATCTTTTGCACGCCAACAGCTACGGAAGAGCCGGGGGTGCCCAGTGCTTGGTATGTTTCGCGCAGACCGTTCAAGCAGCGGTCATCCAGCACGCTGGAGTCACCTGCTAGTACAGCGTAGGTGACATAGCGCAGGATGATTTCCATGTCGCGCAGGCAAGCGGCCATCCGGCGGTTGGTGTAAGCATTTCCGCCTGGAGCAATTAGCTGGGGTTGCTCTGCAAACAGGGCACGAGCTGCGTCGGCAACGATCGAAGAAGCGTTGCTGGTGATGCGGTTTACTGTATCTAAACGCTTGTTGCCGTCGCGAACCAATGCTGTCAGAGCGTCCAACTGGCCGCTGCTGAGGAATTCACCTTTAGCATCTGCTTGAGAAACAACCTTGGCGAATGCGTCTAACATGAACGAAATCTCCTACTTACTTGGTTGATCGTGATTTTTTAAAACGCTTTAAGTAGCTCGCTAGCTCTTTAAAGCTATTGAATCAGCCCTTGGATAAGATCGATCGTCCGACTTCAGCACAAACACGCAACCAAGCTGCTCCCTCACCCCATTTATTCCCTCACGTCTGTTACTTCCATCCGGCCAGGTAACAAATAGGTTTTCAGAGAAATATGAGAAAAATTCTTCTTTTTATGAGAGATAGGCAAACTTGATAAATCCGTGTTTTCTTTAACTTCTGTCTGTTATTGATCCCTCCGGTTATTTTTATACAACGCCTTTGGGCTGTTTGTTTTTTAAGATTTGTTAACCTATCTCAAGAGAGATGAATAAACCATCAAAACTTTGTCCTATATAGGTTGTAGCTTCTAATTATCGTACAATACGCTCCAAAATCGACGTAGTATTTATACTTAATTCACCAAATTTAGGTTGCTTTATTATCTTTTAAGATTCGTGCAAAAGATAGGTGGGGTAAGGAGTTCTGAACCTGAATGTTATGAGGAATTTATTAAGCTTTGTGTAGTTATATAAAACATTACTTTTACTTATATGTGGATTAGACAAACGTTAGAACCGACTCAGCGACGCCGCAGCACCTCTAGGAGAGTAAGAAAAGCTGGGGGGAGAGGGGCGATCGCTTCTATCCAATCTCCAGACACGGGATGCTGCAAACGCAGTCGCCAAGCGTGGAGTGCTTGACCTGGTAGATTGACACCGACTGAGTTACCAGGACCGTAAAGCGGATCTCTCACAATGGGATGACCAATGTGGGTGCTATGGACGCGGATTTGGTGAGTGCGACCAGTTTCTAGCTGGAACAGCATCAGAGTGTAATTGCCCAAACGTTCCTTAACTTGCCAGTGAGTTACAGAGGCGCGTCCGCCCTTTTCTTCGGGGACGATCGCGTTTTTCTTGCGGTCAACCGGATGACGACCGATAGGAAGGTTAATTGTACCGATGTCAGTGGGAGGGACACCGTATACGACGGCGAGATATTCTCGGCGGGCGGTTTTGGCTTTAAGTTGGGCTTGCAAGTTTTGGTGGGCAAAGTCCGTTTTAGCAACAACCATTGCGCCAGTGGTATCTTTATCCAGACGATGGACAATACCGGGACGCTGCACGCCACCAATTGCAGATAGGGGACAGTGGGCTAAAAGCGCGTTGACGAGAGTGCCTTGCGAGTGTCCGGCGGAGGGATGAACGACTAATCCTGCGGGTTTATTGAGAATGAGCAGTTGCTCATCTTCGTAAAGGATATCGAGGGGAATGTCTTCCGCTTCCATTGTGGGGGCTTCCACAGCGGGAATAGTTATATGAATGCGATCGCCTGTTTTTAGTTTGTAATTTTTGGAAGAGGGAAGTTGCTCGTTAACTTTTACCCAACCTTGCGCGATAAGTTTTTGGATACGAGAACGGGAAAGATCTGTTAACTCGCTAGCTAGCCAAACATCGAGGCGATCGCCCTTGTTTGCTGCTAAGAACTCGCTACTATCTTTGATTTCTAAGTTAATTTCTGTCACAGTTTGTTGGAATTAATTTCGCGTTTTTCAAGTATAAAGCGGAGGGCTTACAGTTCTGATTATGCTTGCTCTGCCCATTTCAGCTAGATCAATATAATTAACTCAAACTGCTTAGTGGTATCTGCAATTAGCTGTCCAGCCCTGTCGGGGTAGATGATGTCTCATGAGTTTGGCTTGGGGTTGGTCTGCTTTGTAAGTTTATCGTTTATAGGGCGCGATCGCATTATTTTAAGCGAACCGCAGAGGCGCAGAGAAAGATAAGAGAGGGCGATCGCTCTTAGATAATCTAGCTTCATACGATCGCTCTTCTTACTCTATGACCACTTCATTAGCTTTACATTCCGGGAAATACTTTGGATAAATCTAGGGACGAATCGGGAAAACAGGGTAGAGCGATCGCTTCATTTGGCAAGAAAATTTGTTTGGTGCGATAGCCAAATTTGGCTGCTCTATTTTCATAGGTGCTGCTGTAACATTCCAGGCAATTATCTACCAAATTAAATATCCAATAATTAGAAATATCCGCTTCAGCATACAAGGCTAGTTTCGTCTTCTGGTCATAATCTAAAGAAGAATCTGCAACCTCTATCACTAACAACACATCAGCAGGAATAGGGTGTTCGGAGAAATAGTCATCAGAGCGATTTTGCACAATGGCAATATCTGGTTCAGGTTCACCATCGTTTGGGATAACCATCGGTTCTTGTCCCCGTAGGGTAGCACGCTCACCCACCAGTTTGAATAACTCCCGAAATAGACGGGTATTGCAAACTGAGTGTGGTCTACCTTTTGCGGCCATTTGGATGATTTCTCCGCGAATTAGTTCAACTCGGTCATCCTCATGGAAAAATCCGAGTTCTGCGAGTTGGTGGTATTCTGCTAGGGTGAAGCGTTTAGCCTGCACAAAGCTCATAATCTTTATCCTTTGTCTGGCGACAACTGCGATAGTCGCCGATTAAGTAATATTGTGATTTTAGACTAAGCCCATCTCTTGTCGGATGACCTTTAGGCCAGACAAGTAAAAAGCCTATCTCACAAGACATTAAATTTATCTTGTGAGACAGGCTATGTTCGGGAGGATTTTATGCGTGTTTGATGCTTAAGACGGGCGACAATATGACAGAATACTGTGCATATTAACTACTGCACCAATAACGGCGATCGCGGGGGCGCTAAATCCAGTTTGCTCAACTTGCTCTACTATTGTTTCCAAAGTACCAATCAATTCTTCTTGTTCGGGTCGAGTACCCCAACGGACTAAGGCAATTGGAGTCTCTAAACTCTTTCCAGCTAATTGCAATTGTTCGATAATGTAGGGCAGATTGTGAACGCCCATGTAGATAACAATTGTCTCTGAACCGTGCGCGATCGCTTGCCAATTAATAGCAGGTCGGTACTTTCCCGCCGACTCGTGTCCGGTAACAAACGTAACTGAGGAACTATAATTTCTGTGAGTTAAAGGAATTCCTGCATAAGCTGGTGCGGCAATTCCCGATGTTATCCCTGGTACAACTTCCACTGGTACTCCAGCATTAACCAAGTCTTCCATCTCCTCGCCACCGCGACCAAATATAAAGGGATCGCCGCCTTTCAGCCGCACAACTATTGCTTCTGTCTGCGCTTTTTCTATTATTAACTGTGTAGTTTCTTCCTGCAACAACGAGTGACGTCCCATTCTTTTTCCCGCATCAATCTTCTCTGCATACGGGTTAATCATTTCTAGAATTGGAGGACTCACTAGGGCGTCATAAATTACGACATCGGCACACTGTAATAGCCCTTTTCCCTTGAGCGTCATCAGTCCCGGATCTCCCGGCCCTGCACCCACCAAATATACCTTACCCAAACAGCTTCTCCTCTTTTCTTGTGCGATTGTGCTGTTCATTTGCTTCTTAAATCCCAAATCAACTCGGCTAACTCAGCGCTAGCTCCTATTGGATCTGCCAAATGGAGACTAGCAGATGGGAACTGTACTCTATGCTGAGCGACTGCCCTGGCGATCGCATCAGTAATTCCACCACTAAATAGAAAATAGGGTACTATTTCTATCTTTTTATGTTCTGAGGTAACTAACTCTAACAGTCGCGCTTCTAAGCTGGGTTGCACTGACCAGTAAGCTGGTATTGCCCCTAAAGTTCCCGCGATCGCCTCAACTGACTTATTTCCACCTGCACGACGGCTACCGTGAGATAACAAAATGCGTGCATCTACGCCCAAATCACCTAGCTGGTTTGCCAGCAAATACCCCAAGCCTGGGTGCGAACCTAAGTGAGGCTGTATCTCGATTGTGAGCTTTGAGCCAAGAGTTTGTTGAGCCTTCGCTACTTGAAGAGGGATATCTTCTTGGACATGAACCCCAGGTAAAAGAAACAACGGCAACAACTCAAGGCGTTTGTACCCAATAGCAACAGCGCGATCGCCAAATTGCCGGATTTGTTCGTGCAAAGGATCTTCCGCCAGTTCCAAGCAGGCAGTACCTACCATGGGCTGCAAAGCATTACCTAGCACGGCCACCCGGCTAACCGAGTTTTGCACCAATGCAGCGCTCTCAATCGCCACGCGATCGCGTATTAGTTCGGCTAGCTGCTCTACAGCTGCTTGCGGGCGCGGATCGCGACTTCCGTGAGATACCAATAGATAAGCAGATGACAAGGGCTTATGCGTACCTGAATCTTTCTCTAACAATGTTCTATTCAATTTTTTAGCGTTTTATAGCCGAAATTTCTGTATAAATTGTTTCTTTTTCTGTTAATCGGTTTTAACCGAATTTAGCCAATGCTTTTAAATTATAGATAGTATTAATAATTTTTTAACAAAAATCGAGCTAGGTAAGTAAATTGCCCTAGCTCGATTTTTGACAATTGGGTTCAGATATCACATCGGTATGAATGCTTAACCAAAGCGATCGCGGCTGGAATTATGCGATCGCATCGTTAGAGTCACCAATACCAAACAAACCCTATAACACCAAAATGCTAATGTTAACCTTCCGCAGATGGGTTGGCAACATATTGGAAATCAGGCTCAGAATTCCAGGGACCGCGCTCGTCTTTACCATTAGTAGACAAATTAAAGTAAAGATTGACGGTTTCATCAGGCTGAATATTTCCAAACATTGGGTCGGTTAGCTTACCCAGCGAATCGAGCGCCTTCATAAACATCTTCGTATGAGAAATCTCGCGGGTCAGCAGATGCACGAGGGTGTTTTTGGTTGCTTCATCCGTTGACAACTTGATTAATTCCTCATAAGTTTGACGTGCGCCAGCTTCAGCAGCAATGTCTGCCCGCAAGTCGCGTACCACATCGCCACCTTCATTAATATAGCTAGCAGTCCACGCATTGCCCATACTATCTAAAAAGTGCGGCCCAATACCGCGCACGGCAAAGAGGGTACTTTTGTAAGCTTCGGTTTGATCGCTATTTTTAGTATGCTGCTCGATAAGTTTGCCTACCATTTCCAAGTGGCTAAACTCTTCAAGGGCGATATCTTGGAGCATATCTTTAATACCGGGATTTTCGCAGTGAAAGGACTGCACCCAATACTGTAATGCGGCTGTGAGTTCGCCCGTCGCTCCCCCAAATTGCTCTAACAACAACTGGGCAAAGCGTGGATTTGGCTCGACGATATCTACAGTATGAATTGTTTCTTTTTTGTGAAAAAACACGATTTAAGCTCCTTTTTTTAAGGCTGTCGGGACAAAGCAAGGTAGAATTTTTGAAGAAGGTTTTTTATGAAGAGTTGGAAGTCTTTAAACCTTCAAAAAGTATTTGCTTACTTCCACAGCTTAGTACAGGGGATACATCTAAACCTGCATCTGAGGGAGGACTTGAAATCTCGGTTCCTATTACCAAAGAATGATAGCCGCGCGATCGCTGGCTCGTCTGCACTGCCAATAAGGTAAAATTTAGGCTTAGGCTGTGATAGGTAATTAGGATTGTTTTCTGCTTTTAACTAGCATAGTGCTAGGATGTGGCGCTTCGGGCAATAAAATGTGGCTGATGTGAATTTAAGTTACCTAAAAATAGATATTATGCAATCTTTCCCGCTAGGGCATACTCCGGTTATTCCCATAAATAGATAGTGGGGAGAGCGATCGCTCTCCCCACTATGAGTAAATCAAAGCTTAAAATTAGGAATATTTACCTTATGTTCGCCATCTTTCAAATTGATCTTCCGAGCATCCGTTGATAAATTTGTTGCTTACCCAACCATTAAGTGGTTTAACTACTTCTGGAGTTACTCCAGGTTTTGATGTTACTCTGCCAGATATTTGCACCCAGCTTCCCGATTTTCGCACCGCTCTTACAATATCTCCCCTATTTAGTTTGGCAACAACTCGATTTTGAGCTTTAGGACCGCTCCGGATGTTGACATTATTTTCGTTAATAAACGAACATATGCTGTTGTTTTGTGCAATCAGGGTGGCAGCATTAGAAATGGAAGTAGAGAAAAGCTGCAAACCAGTGATGGTAGAAAGTAGCGCGATCGCGGCTATATATTTTCGCGAATTGCTCATATTCAAAAGGCCTGGTTTAACTGATGTCAATAAGCACAGCTTACCTTATTTAGTGCGACACTGTTGATTTTATAATATTTTTTTAATTTACTTGTATGCAAAATACTATTAGCCTGCCAAAGCTTTGGAAGAGCGATCGCTAATAATTTACCCCGCTTCTATTTATTACACCAGGTTTGAGCGCCAGCCTTACGTTCCATTAATCAACTACGCTTAGTAATCCCCTTTGCAGAGCATCGCAAACGCGGTTGATTTGATCTCTGTCCGTCGTGCTTAGGGAATCTTTAGATAACAGAGTTGACATTAGTAAATGTTGGTCAGTGCGACTAATTTGGCGAAAGGTAAATATTCGCTCAACTATTTGTTCCACTGAGACTTTGGGTAGATAAGCTGTAGCTGACATCATCCTTAAGATAGAAGTTAATGTATTAAACCGAACTCAGTATCTTAATTGTAAAGATATGTTCACAATAATAGGCTATTAAAACGCCATAATTCCTGTGACAATTACTTTGCCTTAAAGTGAGATCGATCATTGACAACTTGCCTTAATTTGTGCAGTCAATCCCTTATTTAGAAATAAGACCAGTTTCTCATGTGCTTTGAATAGACCATCTAATTTCCCGGTACAATAGCTTGGCGTTGCACGTAATAGGAAGGATGATGGCTCAGGCAAAAATTGGGATTATCGGTGGTAGCGGCCTATACAAAATGGACGCCCTCAAGGACGTAGAAGAGGTGCAGATAGACACGCCATTTGGCGCACCATCTGACGCATTAATATTAGGAACTTTGCAAGGAACGCGGGTTGCTTTCTTAGCTCGTCACGGTCGCAACCATACTTTTTTACCCTCTGAGTTGCCGTTTCGAGCTAATATCCACGCTATGAAGCAGCTAGGAGTCGAGTATTTAATATCTGCATCAGCTGTTGGTTCTCTCAAGGAAGAAGCTAAACCATTAGATATGGTAGTTCCGGATCAGTTTATTGACCGGACAAAAGATAGAATTTCCACATTTTTTGGGGAAGGAATTGTTGCACACATCGCTTTTGGCGATCCTGTCTGTAAGAATCTTGCCAAAGTGGTGGCTGATGCTGTTGAAAGTTTGCAACTGCCAGATGTAACTCTACATCGCGGCGGTACTTATGTATGCATGGAAGGGCCAGCATTTTCTACTAAAGCGGAGTCCAACCTCTATCGCAGTTGGGGCGCAACAGTAATTGGAATGACGAATCTGCCAGAGGCGAAGTTAGCACGAGAAGCGGAAATTGCTTATGCAACTTTAGCCTTAGTTACCGATTATGATTGCTGGCATTCAGACCATGACAGCGTGACGGTAGACATGGTGATTGCCAATCTACAACGCAATGCGGTAAATGCTCAGAAAGTGATACAAGAAACCGTGCGGCGTTTGAGTGAAAATCCTCCAGTTTCAGATGCTCACTCGGCGTTGAAGTATGCAATTCTTACTCGTCTGGATAATGTTCCGGCGGCGGCTAAGGAAAAGTTGGGTTTGTTGTTGAAGAAGTATTTGTAAATTTCTCCTAGTAAGGAAGCAGCAGCCAGGATTTTGTTACTGGACTGCTGCTTGAAAGCTATAAAAAAAGTGTTATTTATTTAATTGTTGTTTAGTAGTAGTAGTAGTGTTTGTAATAGTAGTGTGAGTATTCCTGCGTGAAGTACAGCGTTGGTGAGTTTGAGTGGGTAGAGAGGAAGTAATGATAGTTTGGTTATTTATAATCAGACGTTTATAGCTTGTACCATTACTAATTAAAGCTTGTCCGCAGCCATTGGTCGTGATAGTTCTAGTGCTATTGCGCTCGCGCAAATTAGTCGTCTGGACTGTATATTTAGTGCGCGGTGCCAACTCCGTGACTACGACTTGATTGCTGGTAGTCTTGTAGGGAGTGGCTAGGGCAGTAGTGCCAGAAGTTATCAGCAGCGTAGTACTTATTGCAATCGTCATTAACTTTGAATTCATGGCAATTCCTCAACTAGACATCATGTGTATAGGCTAGCTCATAGAACAGGCTTATACCGCGATCGCAGACACTAAAAGGCTAAAATTTAAGTTAAAAAACCTAACTAGCCGCTTTTTGTAACCTATCCATAAATTAACTTCTTAAACTGCTCCTCTGCTCGAATTGCAGCAAAAGCAGAGTCAGTTTTTGCCATTTCCTTATACTGTTCGTGCATATCAATAGCCCATTGTAAATTTCCGATTGCAAGATTTACGCGGTATTGCATCGCATAAGAACGAGCGTTTTGATACCTAGCTTCAGCTAGATTTGGGTCTAATTTCACAGCAGCGTTATAAGATTGGGTTGCTTCTAGATATCGCCCTTCAGCAAAATGAGCTTCGCCTTGCTGCAAATAATCATTTGCATTAAAAAATTCTTCTTGAACCGCTGCTTCCGCTTCCTCAGATTCGGCTACAAGCTCATATTGACCATCTGAAACCACTTCTGATGTTTGATATTCTGCTTCATAATTCTCGGTTTCGATTTCTTGTTCAAAATCGCTCTGCACTTGGTAATACTGCTCGTACCTTAACCTTTCTATTTCTGCAAAACCAATATCTATCTGTTGTCTTAACTCAGATAATGCAGTTTGCGCCTCCGATATTGGAATTAGTAGTTGATTAATTAGCTCAGCTTTGAGCTTTTCAATCTGCTGGTTAAAATCTTCGGTTTGGCTTTTAAAGTCAGCAGTTACTTTGGCGGTTATTTGTACGGCTAATTTATCCCCTATTTCTTCTAATTCATGGGGAGCGTAAGCAGGTATTTGTTTAATTCCATTGCGGCTTAACAACCACACTCCGGATACTGTTACTATGCAAACTAAAATTAGTAAAAATAGCAAAGTATTGAGTAAAATTGTCGTGCGGCTGAAGGCGCGGTCAACTTCTTCTTGAACGCGATCGCGCATTTCCAACTCTAGCCGTAGCCTTTGCACTTCCTGTTGCTCCTGCTGGTTCAACATCGTTACAGCAGACGTTGGCTGGTGTGATATAAATGGTGCAGCCTCGACAGTAGCAGTCCCAGAAAATAATAGAAGTATCAAAAGAGTAAATGCACCAAGCGCACGCACAACTGACGCAACTAGATTGTTGATTTTCATAAAATTAGGTAATTTTAAACTTATCCCGCCAGCCGATATTAAAGACCGTGCAACCTCCACAAATCAAGCGCCTGACCCAAGAATTACTCGATACTATAGCCCAGCAAGCTCGTAACAGCCCCCGCCAGCGCCAAAACTACAATTTTCACGACGAAACCGAAAAAGTTCAACGCTTTCTCAACGTCCTCCAGCCTGGAACCTACGTGCGTCCCCACCGCCATCACCGTCCAGCGGCGATGAACGGGTTTGAGTTCTTCTTAGTTCTGCAAGGGGAAATAGGCATGATCGTCATGAATGAAGATGGTAAAATATTATACACAGAGCGTATAAGTGCTAATGGTTCAACCAGGGGGATTGAACTTGCCGAAGGAACAGTTCATACTCTAGTGGCGCTAGCTCCAGATACTATAATTCTGGAATTAAAAGAAGGGCCTTATAACTCTAGAGGCGATAAAGAATTTCTTGAGGCTTTCCCAACTGAGGGGACGCCAGCAGCGACGCAGTTGGTAGAAAAGTGGGTTGGGTACTTTGCTTAAAAGGCAGTTGATATCCAGATGTCTGCAATTTTACTTAAGCAATTGCCGATTACGCACAACACGGACTTGGTATATCAGTAGAACAAATTACTAACCTTTGTAGCTAAACCACTTGGTAAATAAAGCTGAGAGTTGCCCAAGTGGCCACATCAAGCGAGTAAGTGTCAGAGGATGTAGAGGTAGCTTCGGATGCGATCGCCCCCCGTTCTCTAATCGCATTGGCGCTAGCATCGTGCAAATCTTGCAACAACGCTCGTGCCACATCCAGGGAGTTGTTCAACTCTGCTACTCGCTCTCGTTTTGGATTAGACAATGCTAAAGCGGCCATCGTCTGGGTGAAGGGTGCTTTACTACAAATTAGTTGCATTTCCGCCAATCCTGCTGGGCCGGAAATAACCCATGAAAAAGATGCCGAAGGTTGCGGCAAAATTAGGGTAGTTTGTGGCTCGACGCGCGGTTCTTGGAAAGTGGTTTTTGTTTCCCCCGTCGCCGATACTTCTTGCGATTGCATAGGATAGAAAGCGATCGCGCTACCCGAACTATCCAGCCCCAAGATCATCAAATACAGTGGTTCCTTGCCCTCGTTCTCAATCCGATACTGAATTCGGCTACCGACGGGTAAAGTAGGAATCCCCGCTTGACTCGTTCCCATGTTTTGGTTGGGGACGCTAGCGCCAACCAAAGGCGATCGCAGAGTTTCTCTTAGCACTAGCACCTGTTCTTGAGGAGAAACCATCTCCAGCGTCGCCCTAACTCCCAACCGCGAAGAACCCTCATTCACCGTCAGACGCCACAACTTAGCCGCTAAAAGCGTTTTTAGTTTTGGAACCAAGCGATTGACAGCCACCTTCACCGCCTCTCCCGCTTGCCCTGCTGTATTGGGAAGTGGGTCGCGACCGAGAGAAAATAACCCATAACCCGTTTGAGAAAGCGCTATAACAGGGGCTTTGGGTGCGGCTGTAACTGATGTATCAGCTAAATTAGTATGTGCAGCAGCTACATCGGTCGTTGTTTGCGATCGCACGTTGCCAAATAAATAATCAGCAGGTTGATCCACCGCCGCCACAATTGAGGATGCACACGCAACGTTAGCAAAGGCGCTGGTTGCATCTACCCGCTCAATTCTCTCCAGACGAGCATCCAAGGCAATCTTCAAGCCGATATTGCGCGGCAGAACCCGCACGGCTTCTTGAACTAGCTGCCCCACCTGAACAGAGTTTTGGGGGCTTTGTGGTACTTGAGTTAAAGTTTCCTGACTTTTGACTTCTGGCTCTAGGCTTTTTAATTGCGCCTTGGCAGTCAGACCATCGCGAGAGCGAATTTGCAAGCGCAGGGGTTGATCGGAGGAACCGGGTAGGGGAACAAGGGTGAGTTGGCTATTTATCCCGTAATATTCCAGAACCGTTGCTGGAACGCCTGCTAGCCAAACTTGGGCAGCTTTGCCATTATCTTCAACAGCTACAACTACACCATCTGCCCCCATAGTGGGGTTTGGTGAGAGGTTGTAAGCAAGTAGCGATCGCTCGTTACTTTTCTGTCCGCTTAACTGGGGTTGTTGCTCTTTACCCACCAATTGCTCAACTACCCCAGCGGCTCTACTGAGGCTAATTTGAACTGTTGTTGGCGGCGTGGCTTGCCAAAGATGTTGAGTAAGAGCATAGGTAAACAGCCCAGCGCTGAAACCACCCCAAGGAGCCTCGCTTGCTAGTTGACTCGGCCCTGCTGCTGCTAGAACAATACCTGGCATCTGACCCAAGTCGCGCTTTATCTTCAGCGGATCGGATGAAGAATTGAGGCGGCGTAGGAGTTCTTCTTGAAAAGCGAGTTCTTCTAAACTGGGGCTATCTGCCGAAAGGCTGGCGCGGGATCGAATCCGCAGATTGCTTTGGACGACAGTACCGGGATCTGTGTAGCTGGTATCGAGAACAGTGGTTACTTGGTCGGTAGCAAGCGATCGCAACAGCAAGATTAGCGTCTCTTCCAGCAAATCGTTGACCCCTTGTGTCTCCTTCGCTGACAGGACGCCATCAACAGGTACTAGGGAATTTTGGATTTTGCTCGTTCCCAAACTCTGCTTGGGAATAGAATTTTGGATTAGCGAATTTTCCTCTTGTGGTACATCTATCCCAGATGCATCCATCATCTTCACGCGGCTACCATATCCGCTGAAGTGGAAAAGCACAACATCGCCCTCACGCGCCTGATTCGTTAGATGCTCTAGGAAAGCCGTCTCAATATTCTGCCGTGTGGCTTCTTTGTCCGTCACGCTGAGAATATCGCCAGGTTTAAAACCAAACCTGTGAATCAACAGTTCCCGTTGCAACTCTACATCAGTGACACAACCCCCCAACGCCGCACTGCGGGGGTACTGATTTATTCCCACAAGTAGAGCCAACTTCCGCCCGTTCGTTTGTGCCAGAGCTTGATAATAGCGATCCAGCAAAGGTACTGCAAAGCTTTTATCCGCCAGTATCGATAGCGCCGTTTCGCTCGCGCCCAGTGCTGCCAGCGCCAAACCAGCCTGTTGCAAAAAAGTCCGCCGCTTCAGTCCCATTCCTTCAATTTTCCTCTGCCATCCCAGGTATCCTGGCAGAGCCTACCATTTCTATCCTATGCGTAGTTGGTAACGCCTCATGTCACGGGAGACACAAAGGCGTTTCCTCTTATACTATTTTGGATTTTAGATTTTGGATTTTGGATTTTTTAAGCCCCGCCAGTAGGTAGTAGAGACGCGAAGCACAATTTCGCGTCTCTACTTCAATCCACAATCCTAAACCCAAATAGTATTAGCCGCCTCAATCCGCAGACTCCATACGCAGCGTCTGGAATCCAGATATAGCTTAAATTTCAAAAGTATAAACATTCATCGCTATTGCCAACTCTTTAGCGACCTCTGGTCGTGAAAATTCCGGTGGGGGCAATTCACCCCTACGCAACATTTCCCGCACTTTTGTCCCCGACAGATGAATTCTTTCTTCTGGCGTACTGGGACTGGTCTTAGTAGTTGCCATCTGCTGGGTGCGCTTGCAGTAAAAGGCATGTTCAAACTTCATCGGCACAATGCCTAATTCACCTGGCTCAAATTCGTCAAATATGTATTGCGCGTCGTATGTGCCGTAGTAATTACCAACTCCCGCATGATCTCGACCGACTATGAAGTGGGTGCAGCCGTAGTTTTTGCGGATGAGTGCATGGAAAATCGCCTCGCGGGGGCCAGCGTAGCGCATCGCCGCTGGGTTAATCGCCAAAATCACTCTATCTTTCGGATAGTAGTGGTTGAGCATAATTTCATAACAGCGCATTCGCACATCCGCTGCGATGTCATCCTCTTTAGTTGCACCTACTAGGGGGTGCAGGAATAAACCATCTACGGTTTCCATAGCGCACTTTTGGATATATTCATGCGCTCTATGGATGGGGTTGCGTGTTTGGAACCCAACTATAGTTTTCCAACCCTTTTCCTTAAACATCTGGCGGGATTGGAGCGGGTCGATTTGGTAGGTAGGAAATTGGGGATGAGGGTCGCGTTGCAGCAACCAAATGGGGCCTGCGAGATTTATTGGCCCTTGGTTGTAGACAACCTGCACCCCTGGGTGTTTTGTATCGTCCGTGCGGTAGACGTTGATTGCCTCGTGGGCTTTGTTATAGCGATATTTTTGAGTCAGCTCCAAAATGCCCACAAAGCGCCCGTTCGAGTCATCCAAGCGCACCCAATTGCCTTCTTTGAGGGGTTCAGCTACTTCCTCTGTAACCGATAGGGTGATGGGAATCGACCAAGGAAGCCCGTTAGCCAAGCGCATATCAGACACGACTTTCTCGTAGTCTGCCTGGTTCATAAAGCCATTGAGGGGACTAAATGCACCAATGGCAATCATTACTAAATCGGAGAGCGATCGCTCGTTTAGTTGCACTCGCGGCAAATGGTCTGCTTGAGCGAGAAATTCCTCTCGTTCTGCTGGTGTATCGATTCTATTGATCAGTTGGCCACCGTGAGGAGTAATGCCGTCTGCTTGCTTAGTCATCTGCATTGAGGAGGGTAGATTGGGGATTTGGGCTGCAAAAATTTATCGTACCAAGCAAGAGAGCATTTTTACCCCCTCAAGATTTCATGTTTGCATAAAAAATTCCTCTGGATCGGTTCCCCAGTTTACCCAGCGGATTGCTTTGCGTGCCAGCTTAACATCAGGCGGGACTCGCAATACATGGATGGATTTTGTGCTGGGGCATATCATTTTTAATAAGTGAATTGGCTCGATATCGAGATTATTAGCTATTTTTAATAAAGTATATTCTTGCCAAGTATCTAATTCTTGGGCTTCCAATTCTTGGCAGATTCGAGCGTAACCTATACCCTGTATTAGGGGTATGGGTTTTAACCATATTTAGTCACATACTTATATTAAAAAAGAGGCAAAAGATTTTACTTTTGCCTCTTATAAAATTGTCTTTTTACAGGTTACTGTTGCCGTTCGATGATTCCACCGCCTAACACTATATCCCCGTCGTATAACACTGCTGCTTGTCCTGGGGTAATGCTAAACTGCGGTTCATCAAAAACAAGCTTTATGCGATCGCCTTCTACGGGAACTACGGTAACTGGTACGGCTGGCGAACGATAGCGAATTTGGGCTTCGGCGCGAATTGGTGCTGTTGGTTGTGGTATCGAAACCCAGTTTACCCGGGCTACGGTACATTCTGGATGATTCGCACTAGAGCGATCGCCTACTATCACCCGATTCATTACCGCATCCAATCCAATCACATAAAGCGGTTCCGGTGCGGCAATTCCCAACCCCTTGCGCTGTCCGATAGTGTAATGATGAACGCCAGTGTGCTTGCCCAACACTTTACCCGACTTATCGACAATATCGCCAGCTTTCTGCGAAATATATCCATCCAGAAAAGTTTGCATCGACCCGTGATGTTCGACCAAGCACAAATCCATGCTTTCTGGCTTATCGGCAGTTTTTAGGTTAAATTCAGTCGCAACGCGCCGGGTTTCTGTTTTCAACATTTCTCCTAATGGAAACATCGAACCAGCAAGCATTTCCTGCGCTAAATCATACAAAAAGTAAGACTGATCCTTAGATAAATCCACAGCGCGACGCAATTGATAGCGTCCGTTATCCGGGTTATAACTAATCCGGGCATAATGACCAGTGGCAATTTTGTCAATTCCTAACTCTGTACGAGCATAGTGCAGCATTGGGCCAAACTTCACCGCCTTGTTGCACTGAGAACAAGGTAACGGAGTAATTCCCGCTTCGTAACCAGAAACCAGGTAATCGACAATATTAGCCTGGAAAACTTCCCGACTATCGACAATGTGATGGGGAATGCCTAGCTGTTCGCAAATAGAAGCCGCATCGACCATACCCTCAGAACAGCATTGGCCTTTACCCTTCATTAGCCAAAGGGTAAGACCAACAACTTCATATCCTTGATGGTGGAGGGTGGCGGCGGCGACTGAACTATCAACCCCACCGGAGAGGCCGACGACGACTTTGTTCATGGCAGAAAAATTTTCAACTACTGAAATTATCAGTTTTTCTCTAGACTAACACTTACGGATAGATGCATTGAAAAGAAAGAGCAGGTAAACCAGAAATAAACGCTAAACAAGCATCTACGAGTGTGGTAGATTGTCTACAAATTTTACCGCTCCGGTTCCTGAAAAATAACCCCGCATCTGATTTCAAATGACCAGCAATCAGCAGAGTCAACTAAGAAAGTTACCCAAAAGATTTTTTGAGCCATCCAGACGAATGTCTAACACAACAGCAGCGTCATTGATGATGTTGTTGCTGGGTGTATGTTCGGTTATGGCTTTTCAACCTCACGCAGACGCTAAACCCGCATTGCGTCCGAGAATTTTTCGCGACTTACCTCCAGCATCGCCGTCAGATGTGCCGCCAGTAACAGAAGGCGAACAATTTCCCCAACCCTCACCCGGCGATCTTGACGATAGTCGGGAGTTGGATTTTCAAGCACCCAACCGACCAAATACATACCGCAGCAATTCCAGGCGCTTCCGAGTGGATATTAAAGGGGATAGTCCTTTGTTGTTAGCGCAAGTAAAGAAATTAGAACCAGAAGCCTTTGTGCGATCGCGCGAGGGTGTCATCCAAGCTGGGTCATATAGCGATCGCTATTATGCCGAACAGCGCATCCGCGAACTGGCAACGCTAGGCATTATCGCGGAAATAACTGCATCCTCTGATGCCAATTTCTACAGCGATATACCTCAGACGCCCCAAGTAACCACCCGTGAAGCCCAAAATACCGATATTCCACAACTGTACAGCGAGCCTCCCAGAATCTACAGCGATAATCCAACAGTACAAACCGATAATCCCAGACTGTACAGCGATTCTCGAAGACTGGTAAGCCCCAGGAACTATTTTGTTGTGGTTCCGGCGAGTCGAGGTGACTTAGCTGACATGGCAGCCGAAGTGATTCGCACGGGGGTTAACCGCGATGCAGTGCAAACAAGAGAAGGGCCGCGAGGTTCCCACGTCGCTGTTGGCCCCTTTGAGGCGCGGCGAGAAGCAGAACGTTGGAGTAGTTATCTGCGATCGCGTGGAATTGATGCGCGGGTCTATTACGGGCGTTAAAAAGTTTTGAGTTTTGAGTTTTGAGTTTTGAATTTTGAATTTTGTATAGAGGCGATTCATCTCGTCTGAGTTAGGAATTTTGCGCCTTAGACTAAGGGGAAAGAACTTTGGTACAGATGCAAGATAGGCGATCGCGCATTGAACAAGTTGTTGTTACGACGCAGCAGATGCGCCAAATCGAAGGGCGCATCTTTGCTGCGGGGATGCCCGTTGCGGCTTTGATGGAAAAGGTGGCTGGTTTAATTGCCAAGCGGATTAATCAACTCCTTTCAGCACCACTTAAAAAGGGGGGCTTTAATTTGCCGCTTGGTACGGAGAATTGGGGCGGATCTTTGCGTATCGGCATTTTAGTTGGGCCAGGTCACAATGGCGGCGATGCTTTGGTTGTTGCCCGCGAATTGCATTTCCAGGGTTATAAAGTTGTTATCTATAGTCCCTTTTCTAGACTCAAGGAACTAACACAGCAACACGCGCAATATGCTAAAAGTTTGGGCATTCCGTTTTCCGAGGAAATTTCGCTCCTGCAAGATTGCGATTTAATAATTGATGGTTTATTTGGATTTGGGCTAGAAATAGCGATCGCCGATCCTATTGCCTCTGCTATTAACCAAATTAATAGCTTGTCTAAACCCATTATTAGTATCGATTTGCCTTCAGGATTGCATACCGATACTGGTGAAGTATTGGGGACTGCAATTCGCGCTACTCATACTCTTTGCTTAGGCTTGTGGAAACTGGGATTGTTGCAAGACCAAGCATTAGATTATGTCGGCAAAGCTGAACTAATTGATTTTGATATTCCCCTTGCGGATATCGAGGCGGTATTGGGGAACCCGCCACCAATTCAGCGCATAACAAAAACATCTGCTTTTGCTCATTTGCCTTTACCTCGCCCACCAGTAACGCATAAATACAAGCAAGGCCATTTGCTACTAATTTGCGGATCTCGTCGCTATGCTGGGGGAGCGCTTTTAACTGGATTGGGAGCAAGAGCAAGTGGTGTGGGGATGCTCTCGATTGCCGTACCAGAATATCTTAAACTTATCCTTGCGGCGCAATTACCGGAAGCATTAATAATAGGTTGTCCAGAAACAGAAAGCGGCGCGATCGCCGATATACCAACAGAAATTGAACTTAGCAAATATAGCGCGATCGCTTGTGGCCCTGGTATAACAATAGATGCTAAACCAATAGTTGAAAAAGTTTTAGAGAGCGATCGCCCTCTAGTATTAGACGCCGACGCCTTAAATATCCTCGCCAATTTTTACCGCCACTTTTTGCAACGAGGGAATCGACACGCTAATACTGTACTTACTCCCCACGCTGGTGAGTTTAAGCGTTTATTCCCCGACTTAACCGATCCAACAAAAGACAGGGTGGATGCAGTTCGAGAAGCATCTCAATTAAGTGGTGCGATTGTGTTGTTAAAAGGAGCCAGGACAGTAATTTCTAACCCTTCGGGTTCAGTATCGATAATTCCAGAAAGCACGCCAGCTTTAGCACGTGGCGGTAGTGGGGATGTACTAACTGGACTTATGGGAGGATTGCTAGCGCAAGCTTCTTCACTGCAACTGCCCGTAGAAAGAATGGTTTCAACTGCTGCTTGGTGGCACGCTCAAGCTGGTATTTTAGCAGCGCAAGAGAGGACAGAATTGGGAGTTGATGCTTTTACTTTGACACAGTATTTAATGCAGGCAGTGCAAGATTTTTGATTTTAGGTTCTCTCGTCCCCCGCCTCTGCTTGGTAATGTAAAGTAAGAGGTTTTAGCCTCTCTCCAAGCTTATATCGGGAAACGAGAGAACATCTAAAATTGTTACACCTCAACAGGCGATTTAGTATTCTTTGGTGAGTAATATTCACCATTGGAGTCAACTCCAATTAAGCCCATTGATTCGTCACCAGTAATTAACCTAGCACCGCGTTTGCGAGTCCAATAGTTCCAGCCCCACTGGAGCATTACTATCAGTTTGTTGTCAAATTCAATTAAGAAGTAGATGTGGATAAATACCCAGATCAGCCAAGCTAGCAAACCGGAGAACTTCACGAAGCCCAAGTCTACTACCGCAGCATTTCGCCCGATGACTGCCATGCTTCCTCTGTCTACATAGCTGAAAGCTGGCATGGTGTAACCTGCAAGCCGCTGTTCGATCAGGTTGGCAACATATTGCCCTTCCTGCATGGCTACGGGTGCTACACCGGGGAGGGGTTTTCCGTTTTGATGAGAAAAACTGGCTAAGTCGCCAACTACAAAAATATCGGGGTAGCCTGGTACGGTCAGATCGGATTCGACTATTACTCGTCCCACTCTGTCTAATTCAGCACCAGTGCTTTGGGCGATCGCTTTCCCCATTGGCGAAGCTTTAACGCCCGCTGCCCATAATATTGTTCTAGCTGGAATTTGTTCGACTTTATCGCCTTGTTTTGTGGTGACGACATTATCGGTAATATTCGTTACCATCGTCTTTGTTTGGACGGTGACTCCCAGGCGATTAAGCGATTCTTCTGCTTTTGCTGATAAGTCTGGAGTATAAGGAGGTAAAACTCGATCCATGCCTTCGAGCAACAATACTTTGGCTTCGCTGGTGTCGATGTTGCGGAAATCGCGCTTGAGGGTGCTGAAGGCAAGTTCTGCGATCGCTCCTGCTAATTCTACCCCTGTCGGCCCTCCTCCTACGATCACAAATGTCAACCAGGCGCGGCGTTTTTCTGCGTCAGTCTCTTTCTCGGCGGCTTCAAATGCCATAAAAATGCGTTGGCGCATTTTCAACGCATCTTCAATTGTTTTCAACCCGGGTGCGACTGTTTCCCATTGGTCATTACCAAAGTAGGAATGGCTGACTCCAGTAGCGACGATTAAGGTGTCATAAGTTACTTCGCCACTAGCCATTATAAGTTTTTTCTCTTCTGGCTTGATATCCCGCACATCTCCCATAATCACTGTGGTGTTCTTATTTTCGCTGACGACGGCGCGGAGAGGGGAGGAAATATCGGCGGGAGAGAGTGTGCCTGTTGCTACTTGGTAAAGAAGAGGCTGAAATAAGTGAAAGTTACGTTTATCGATTAGTGTCACTTGTACGGGAGCCTTACCAAGAGCTTGGGCAGCATAAAGTCCGCCAAAGCCGCCACCGACAATTACAACCTGGTGAGGAGACTGATTTTCGATTGTATCTACCATAAGAGAAACTCCCTATATTTCGACTTTGTTAGGGACTAATTTGAATGAACCTTTGTTGCCTATGAAGGCAAGACTTTGTTACAGATGTTCATATTAGCTTAGTGTGACCTAATAAAAATATGGTAACGACTGCTACAGGTAGAATTGTTTTGCTAAAAAGTCTGTCGCCAGAGGTATTAATAGGGGCTGGCTATATCCAAAACCTATTGCTGAAGCGTGTTGTAGGCATTTAGGTTTTGGGTAAAGTTGCAAAAATATCGTTGATAAAAGTTTTCCGCCCCATACTTATCAGGCTGGCGATCGCCAGCCCGATTAATCAAATAGAGCAATGGGGTTGGAGGTGCGATCGCATTGATATTGTCAGATTGATGTATCGGAAGAAAAACCAATTTTTCCACCTTCCAACACAAAAGGCGATCGCAAACGAGCGATCGCCTCATTACTTCCCACATCCGACGCACTTTAGAAGCCTACAGGCATTGTGCCTTAGAGCTAGCGCGACAGCGTTTGATTCTCAGGTAAACACACTTTTGTACCCCCTAAACCACAATAACCGCCAGGGTTTTTGGCTAGGTACTGCTGATGGTAGCCTTCGGCGTAGTAGTACTCTGGAGCGTCGATGATTTCCGTTGTAATTGTCCCATAGCCTGCTGCCTTCAGCGCTTGCTGATAAGCGTCGCGCGATGCTTCAGCTAGTGCTTTTTGGCTCTCAGAGTACACGTAAATTCCAGAACGGTATTGCGTGCCAGCATCATTACCTTGGCGCATACCTTGCGTAGGATCGTGACTTTCCCAAAAGGCTTTTAGCAGTGCTTCGTAAGCGATCTTTTTGGGGTCAAAGACAACGCGAACCACTTCATTATGACCAGTTCTGCCAGAACACACCTCTTGATAGGTGGGGTTTGGCGTGAATCCGGCTGCATAGCCAACTGAGGTAGAGAAAACTCCGTCTAGCAGCCAGAATTTGCGTTCTGCTCCCCAAAAACACCCCATACCAAACATGGCAATTTCCATCCCTTCTGGATAGGGGGGCTTGAGGGGATTGTTGTTGACATAGTGATTAGCGGGTACTGGCATGGCCTCTGCGCGTCCCGGTAGGGCGTCTTGAGGGGCGGGAAGGCTTAACTTTTTGCCAAATCCAAATATCATTATTAACTCTGACTCTGATTGCTAAGATTGGTCTTTACTTTTCTTAATATAGCGCAATTTGTTGCTAAATAGGGTTTTGAACTATGGCTCGCAAAGGTGACACTTTTGGAGAACTTCTTATAACATTTTTAAGCTGTAAACTGAATATTTTTAAACACTATAGCAGTCCTAAATTAGTCGTCAAGGAGAGATACCCGACTTCTGGGAGAAGTCGGGTATCTAAAGCTGTTAAATAAAATTGGTATAGGTAGAAAACAATGTTTTCAAAATAGTGGCTAATGATTGTTTATCCCGCTGCGAATTGTATATATTCGAGCCAGGATAAACGTTAGTTCAACAGGCGCGATCGCGCATCAAAACCGTTGACCAGTTGTAAGCTCAAATCTGATTTCTCCTTGGTTACTAATTGCCAAGTCACCCCGAATTAGTCCAATCGGCGACCTAACCCGCAATCCCACCCCGTAGCCAAAACCGCTACCAGGTTTCCCGCGTCGCACAGCAGGTTCCCCAAGCACCGTGCTATTAGTCCCCAAGTCTGAGCCAAAGTCAGCAAACAGAACGCCTCCGACTGTTCTAATAATGGGGAAACGATATTCCAAAGAAGCCAAAGTATAACTGCGACCGCTAGCGACTTTACCAGATCCGTAGCCGCGCACAGAATTCAAGCCGCCCAAATTAAACGCTTCAGCTGGTGGAAATTCGCCAAATGTTGTACCTGCTTGCAAATTGAAAGCAAACATTTCTGGATGGTATTTTGATTCGCCTCTACCTATCCAGCGCACGGGTACATATTGAATGTAGTTCGCCCGCAGTCGGTTGCTCAAAATATTTCCCAAGCCAATAGGAATCGACTGTTCAGTGCTAAGGGTGAGGATAGATCCCGCAGTTGGAGTATCGCGGCGATCGCGCCGATCTCTAGAGACAGCAAAAGACAGCGTAACTAAGTCATCAATACCAGTTTTGCTGACAGATAGGGGATTTCCCAATCTATCGACTGGTGAAACGTTAAAATCGCGATCGCGAATGCTAATTCGGGTGTAGTTTAAACCGAGGGAAGCATCCAAGTCATTAAAAGAACGCAAAGCTGCTACGCCACCGCCAAAGCGCCCCTCGCGCATGCTGTCGCCATTAGGTAGCTTAACTTCATCGGTGAACGTCCGGGAAAAATCGCGATCGCGAAAAGCCCTGATACTGTAACCCAAGCGGTTTGGTTCTCCGCGACGGTAAGGGCTGGTGTACTGACTATTAAACTGGACATCCTTACCGCTAACCTGGATTTCTCCACTTACGCGATCGTTAACGCCGCCTATATTAGCGTCTCGATATCCCACGCTACCGTAAAGTCCAACGTCCCCACTATTACCCGCACCAAAGGTTAGAGATGGGTAGCGGCGCTCTTTGATGTCATAAATAATGTTAACGCCATCAGCATTTTCCTCCAGAGAAACATTGACTTTATCAAATGGCTCCAATCGCCGCAATCGCCGCAAGTCTTCCTCTAGCAACTCCTCGCGGAAAACATCACCCGACTTTAGCCCTAGTTCGCCAATAATAAAATTTTTCTGCGTGCGTCCTCGAATAGGCCGATCTTTGTCATCGACTGTTTTACCTTTGTCATTGACAAAACGGATCTGCACATCTTTTACAATTCGAGGTGCCGCTTCAAAAGTTTGGACTATTGGTTCGTTGGTTTGCTCATTTGTCAGCGGCTTTAAATAATCACTGTATTTTGCATTTCCTTGAAACTGCAATTCATTTGCTGTTTGGGCTAATGTTTGTGTCACCTGCGATGTCGGTGGCGTAACTACCTCAATAGGTGTCGATTCCACATCAACATCATCTGCCAGTTTAGCGACACTGGGTTGGCAATTTGCCAGCGACGCCACAATCAAAGTTACAACTATTTGAACGCGCATATAAATAGGTTATTTGGCTGCGAGCTAACTTGGGCGCAACACGGCTTACCACCGACAGATATTATGTAACGAAACGTCCCCAAGTGAGCGACCGACTTTAAAGATTGCGCCGAAAGCCTTATTTAATTCGAGTAGACGGTGATAGTTTTTTCTATATCAGCATAGAAGATGAGGACGGATTGCACAATCGAGATTGCAATGGTAAACGATTGCGCGATCGCGCCTTTGCTCGTCTATAGTGCAGTTCACAGGCAACCGTTATAAAGTACCGCAGGCATATAAACTCCATAACGTTCTGATGAATTTAATATCTTTTAGATATAAATGTTGTACAAAATATATATTGGACATTTATATTTGCCTCTCTTACTCTTATAAATACAAGTTGTAGCAGTAAAGGATATCTTTTTATGTCAGAGAATCAATGGGATGCTACTTTGTATCAAAGTAACCATGCTTTTGTTTGGCAGTATGGGGAGGGATTGATTGATTTTTTATCCCCTAAGAAAGGAGAACGCATCCTCGATTTGGGTTGCGGAACTGGACAACTCACTCAGAAAATCGCCGACGCTGGTGCTGAAGTAATTGGCATCGATAGTGCAAAGGCGATGATCGAGCAGGCACAAAAAAATTATCCCAATTTACAATTTGCTGTTGCTGATGCAAAAACTTTTCAATTTGAACAGCCCTTCGATGCAGTATTCTCTAATGCGGTACTTCATTGGATAAAAGAGGCTGAACAAGTTGTTAAATGCGTTTATCAATCTCTTTTACCTGGGGGTCGGTTTGTAGCTGAATTTGGGGGTAAGGGGAATGTTCGCGCAATTGTTGATGCACTGAATAGTGCTATTGAGGCGATTGGCTTTGTTCCGCAACAAGAGATGAACCCTTGGTATTTCCCCAGTATCGGTGAATATGCCAGCCTTCTGGAAAAACAAGGTTTCTCTGTGGCTTATGCAACTCTATTTGATCGGTTAACAACTTTAGAAGGAGAATCAGAGGGAATGAAAAACTGGATAAAAATGTTTGGCAATAGCTTTTTATCAGATATCCCATCTGCTCAACAAGTTGATGTTTTTCGAGAAGTTGAGCATCAGTTACAGCCAAAGTTATATAGAGATGGAAGGTGGTTTGCCGATTATAAAAGAATTAGAGTTATTGCCATGAAAGAATAGGTAATAGGAGCGATCGCTCCTATTATGCTTGGTATTCACTAATCTCAACCGCTTCCCCAATTCTGTGTCTAATAGCAGCAAGGATATTGATAATATTATCCGGAGGCTGTGGGTTCACCTACAGCCACGCCTGCTTGATAACAAATTTTATGAATACCCTTGCTGAGCCAGGACGCGGGATAGCTGCTTTCGCAGGATTGCCAAGCATGCGCTAACCCCCCAACTGTCCCTAGAAGCCTGACATCTAACAACCCCATACAGATACAGCCGTCAACAAATAAACAACAAAATGGAAAGTCGGCCTGTTTTGTCCCAGCTAGTCTGGTAAGTTTAATTAGGTTGAGTGATGTAAAATGCCCCTATTCCAAGCAGCTTCTCGCTTCAGCTGTTGAGGACAAACCAGGCAGGATTGGTGAGATAAAAGTTATGGCGCTAATAGTCCAAAAATACGGTGGTACTTCGGTTGGAACGGTTGAACGCATTCAAGCAGTCGCGCAGCGCGTTCTCAAAACAGTCCAGATGGGCAACTCCCTAGTCGTCGTGGTTTCCGCTATGGGTAAGACTACCGACGGACTGGTGAAATTAGCTAAAGAAATCTCCACTAATCCCAGTCGCCGGGAAATGGATATGCTCCTCTCTACGGGCGAACAAGTAACCATCGCCCTGCTGAGTATGGCATTGCAGGAATTGGGACAGCCAGCAATTTCCCTAACTGGCGCTCAAGTAGGAATTGTTACCGAAGCCGAACATACCCGCGCCCGCATTCTCCAGATCAAGACAGAGCGGATGGAGCGGCATTTAAATAACGGTAAGGTGGTTGTAGTGGCTGGTTTCCAGGGAATCAGCAGCATTGATGAATTAGAAATTACTACCCTTGGACGCGGCGGATCGGATACTTCAGCCGTAGCTTTGGCGGCAGCTTTACGGGCTAATTGTTGCGAAATATACACTGATGTACCGGGAATTTTTACGACAGATCCGCGCTTGGTGCCAGAAGCGCAGTTGATGAAGGAAATTACCTGCGATGAAATGCTGGAACTAGCTAGTTTGGGGGCAAAGGTGCTGCACCCCCGCGCTGTAGAGATTGCGCGCAATTATGGCGTGGAGTTGGTGGTGCGTTCTAGTTGGACGGACGATCCGGGTACGAGAGTAGTATCGCCGACACCCAAGCCGCGATCGCTCGAAGGTTTGGAAATTGCTCGCCCTGTGGATGCAGTAGAATTTGATACCGACCAAGCCGCTGTTTCCCTACTGCGCGTACCCGATCGCCCTGGTGTAGCTGCTAGTCTATTCGGTGGTATCGCCAGTCAAAAACTTGATGTGGATTTGATTATCCAATCAATTTACGAAGACGATACCAAAACCAACGATATTGCCTTTACCGTAACCAAGAGTTCTATCAATAAAGCGGTATCCGTAGCAGATGCAATCGTCAAAACTATGGCTAAAAATTCCACTTCTCAACTGGGAGAACCAGAGGTAAAGCCAGAGGAACGACAGATAGCAAAAGTAAGTATAGCTGGTGCTGGGATGATTGGTTTGCCCAAGGTAGCGGCGCGGATGTTTCAAACTTTTGCCGAGGCTAATATCAACATTCAGATGATTTCTACTTCAGAGGTAAAAATTAGCTGTCTAATTGATGCGGAAGATTGCGATCGCGCTATTTCTCTCTTGTGCGAAACCTTTGAAGTTAATAGTTCCCCAGCACAGCTAGCAACAGCCGAAGCCAGTTCAATCGCAAATCCTCCCGCAGTGCGGGCTGTAGCCCTCGACAATAATCAAGCGCGTCTGGCAATTCGCCATATTCCAGATAAGCCAGGAATGGCAGCAAAAATGTTTGGACTTTTAGCCGAACATAACATCAGCGTCGATATGATTATTCAGTCTCAGCGCAGCCGCGAAGTTGATGGTGTTCTCAGGCGAGATATTGCTTTTACCGTCGCCCAAACTGACGCGCAACAAGCAAGATTGATATTAAAGGAAGCAGCATCAGAATTAGGTTGCGGTGATGTAGATGTAGATGAAGCGATCGCTAAAGTTAGTGTAGTAGGCGCGGGTATGGTTAATCATCCCGGTGTAGCAGCCAAAATGTTTAAGTCGCTGGCTGACGAAAAAATTAACATTGAAATGATTGCCACATCTGAAATTAAAATTAGCTGCGTTGTGCCACAAGAACATGGAGTGACTGCTTTACAAGCTATTCACGCTGCTTTTGGACTTGCTGGCGAGCATAAAATTCAAGTTCCGGCTTGAATTTTTATCCCAAATCCTGTTAATTAACTGGTATCAATTTAAAAGCCCGCGTAGGCGGGCTTTCTTTTTATAGCTGCGCCCTGGAAGGGTGCGGGTTAGTTTACTAATTGGCTATGCTAAAACTTTTATGCAAGTTGTGGCTGCCCAATTAGAACGGTGCTAATTAAGTTACTGACAATTGCAAGAGCGATCGCTGCGAATACAGCAGTTACAATCCCCTTCTCTAAACGGAAACCAGTAATTAACTTAGCGGCGATAGTAAGTGCAATCACGTTTAGAGCAAACGAGAATAAGCCCAAAGTGAATATCTTGGCAAAAAAGCCGTATATCCCAAACGTTAGCGTATTAGGTACTGTCAACAATACGAAACTGATAGCAGTATTTAGAATCCCAAAAACTGCTGCCGAAATATAACCAATTCCGGGGTTATCAACTTCTACTCCCAAAGGCAATTTCGTAATAAGCAACAAGCTGGCAGATGTTACCAGCCAAGTAATCAGAACATCAGTTAAATGCATATTTATTACTCCTTATCTAGAAGTTGAGGCGTACAAAAATTCTTTGATATGTACCACATTAAGGTGAATATCGCGCCTCAACCTCTGTAAATCGGCAGAATGAGTTCTACCTCTTGGGAGTAACTGTTGCGTTTGGAGTCGGAACAACTGGTGTTAGAGGCAGGTTTTCAGGAACAGTGGGATACACACCGGGTTGTCCGGGTAAAGGCTGGCTTGGGTTATATGGTAGCGGTGAGTTGAGGGATGGATTAGACGGATCGACGGGAACGCTACCGGGAGAAGGTGTAATAGTGGGTGCTGCTCCAGGAATGGGAGAACCTGGGGTATTGGTTACGGGTGCTGTACCGGCGGAATTTGGTAATGTTGCCAGTGCCACGCGATCGCCCCCCACCGATCTCATCAAATCCAACAGTTGTACAACCTCGCTGTATCTTGCATTCTGCGAAGCATACAGCACCATCGTTGCATTCGGCTTCGCTATGTGGTAATTCTCCAAAGCCTGAGACAACTCCTCTCTTGACTTAATCTGCTGTTGCTCGATGTAGACTTGCCCAAATTCATCAAAACTCACCATCAATATATCTCGCGTCTGTGCAGTGCCCGTACTGGCTTTGGGCAAATCTACATTGATCGCTTGTTGGCGAGTTAGTTGCAAAGAAGCCAAGAGGAAAAACGTCAGAATGCAAAAGATGACATCAATTAGAGGAATAATTTCTATCCGAGCATCGTCACTCGGAGTATCCAAGTTAATCTTCATTGGGTAAAGCTAAATTCTTGTTTTCAGGCGTCTCAAAATTGTCTCTGCTTGGTTTAACAGGATGACGATTGAGGCTAATTTTCGGCCAGTCCTGTCGATAGAGCAACTCTAACTCATTCCCAGCTTGGCGGAAAATTTTAGCTTGGTTAAACAAAAAAGCTTGGAACACTCGATAGAAAATTAAAGTAGTGATTGCCACTATCAACCCGGCGGCGGTACTGATGAGCGACTCGCCAATTCCCGTAGTTACTCCAGCCGTTGAAGACGTTCCCAAATCCCCAAGCTTGATACTACCCAGCGATTGAATCAATCCCAAAACTGTGCCTAGTAATCCCAGTAGAGGCGAAAGGGCAATGACGGCTTCTAATATTTTGTCGCCTTGGCGCATCGAGGCTAACTGCTCGTCTGCTGATGCTTCTAGCGCCAGTTTAAATACTTCTGGCTCGGGATTGACAAGCCTTAAGGGAGCATACAGAAAGCGTCCGATGGGCTGTTTCCTAGCCAGCCCAGCTATTTCTGTTGCGACGCCCCAATCGCGTCTCGCAGCCTCAATTACGCGCTCGACAATTTCTTGTTCTTTGCTTAACATCCTCGTCCAAAACCAGAGACGCTCTAGAATCACGCTCAAAGATAGGATCGATAGTGCCAGTAACGGCCACATCGCTAGTCCACCTTGAGTAAATATTTTTAGAGCTTGGTTGAATATAGAACTGTCCACAGTCTGTTATTGCCTCCTACACTGCCCAACCCAGGTGGTTTTTTAAAAAGCCATTCCAATTTTAATAAAGCACTGTCATTCAATTTGAACAGGATCGATACGTGAAGTTAAATACGTTGCGCGATCGCGCCCTAAGTAGTACCCTCCCATCATACTTGGGGAGGTTATCCACACCCGCACATTCTTGGTAATTTTGTCAATATAAAAATAGATCGAGGGTTAAAAAAAAGAATGAATTTTTCAATCCAATCGCTTTATAACTGGTACCGCAACACCATTCGCAATCCCAAATACCGCTGGTGGTTGATTATGGGGTCGTTACTTTATCTGTTCAGTCCGATTGACATTGCTCCGGACTTCATCCCCGTCATCGGCTGGATTGACGATAGTGTGATTCTAACGCTGCTGGTGAGCGAAGTTTCCCAGATGCTGTCAGCACGCCTCAAGTCTCGCGATGAAGCTGATACAGAAGCAAGTGTCGCATCTGCTGGCAATACTTCCAGTTCCGACACCGTAGATGTCAAAGCTGTTCCCATCAAATAGCTCTAAGCTTTATCAAACCTATATAAAACCCTCGCCCTTGTTGCAGTCTTAGTCTCCGACTGCCAAGCGGCGGGGGTTTTTTGTGAGCGATCGCTTATGCTTAATTTTTAAACACGCGATCGCCTCTCTATAATTCAGGGCGAACGACGGGAGTTGAACCCGCGAGTGGAGGAACCACAATCCTCTGCCTTAACCACTTGGCTACGCTCGCCATTGCGTTTTTAACTATAGCATATTCATTATCCGTAGAGCTAGCCCTATTTTATTTAAGCTGGAACTCAAGTCGAACCTGGGGTAGTCTTAAGTCAGAAATTGGTAAAAACGAACCATGAAGGGTTTGCAAATTTTTCAAGCAATTGCCGGAGTAGTCTTGGTTGGCTTGGGGATGGCGATGGCGACAACCAACCCTAGCCAGGAAGTTTATGAGGAATTTGCTGTTGCCCAGCTATCGACTTACTTAAAAGAGGAGGGCTGCACGCAGTTGCCAAGAGCATTTGGTAATGCCATCCACCGTCAATGCACAATTCTTGTAGATACTGGACGCCCGCAAATCCAGCAAATGATTTCCGAGAGTACTAAGCGGCAGAACTTTATTTTCTTTAGCATTTACCAAACTGAGTTGTCGGTAAGCTCGTTTTTACCGTCCTACCAATTTGAGACGTTAGGCGTGTTTGAAAATTTCTATACTTACCAGGCGCAGAAGCAGTAGCCTCGTGTCTGCGGGTATATTTATTCTGTGTCCACGAAATGGGAGCGCTTGGTCTAAAAAATTCCTTACTAAAGCGCAATAATTCTCTGGCCACAAAATATCTACAATCGTAGACAAAAATTTCTGCCCCAGAGATAGGGGGATAAAGGACGGGTGCGGCGAGGTGGAACGGCACAACATTAAAATACATTCCGCTCTCATCTATTTTATTGCTGAAATTGGGAATTCTTGATTAGATGGATGTGATTAAGGTGGGTGTCAAGCACTTAAATGAGCTATTGTGTCAGCCCAGGATGTAAAAGACAGCAAAATACCGCTACCGTTCGATTTTGTCTTAATTGCGGCAGCCAAATATTGCTGAAAGACCGCTATCGCGCCCTTAAGCCAATAGGCCAAGGCGGATTTGGCAAGACCTTTTTGGCTTTAGATGAACATATCCCCTCGAAACCAAATTGTGTCATCAAACAACTATTCTTTACGGGGGAAGATACAAGTACCTTTAATAAAGTGGTGCTGTTATTTCGTCAAGAAGCGGTTCGCCTAGATGAACTGGGTCAGCATCCCCAAATTCCCGAATTGTTGGCACATTTTGAACAAGATCGACAGCTTTATTTGGTGCAAGAGTTTATCGAGGGGCAAACTCTGGCGGATGAATTGCGGGAAAAGGGTGTTTATAGTGAGGAGCAGATTTGGCAACTGCTGCGGGATTTGTTGCCGATCCTTGATTATATTCACGCCCATCGCGTTATACATAGGGATATGAAGCCAGCTAATATTATTAGACGCAAGAGCGATCGCAAGCTAATCTTGATCGACTTCGGGGTTGCAAAGCTATTCACAGACACAACTTTGCAACACACTGGCACCATTGTCGGTAGTCCAGATTATATGGCTCCCGAACAACATAGGGGCAAAGTTTTTCCTGCCAGCGATCTGTACAGTTTGGGTGCTACCTGCATTCATTTGCTGACAGGAGTTCGTCCCCTAGAAATGTTTGACATCATTAATGATGAGTGGACGTGGCGGCGTCATTTGCTGCATGGGAATAGAGTAAGCGATCGCCTTGGTCAATTTCTAGATAAATTATTGGCAAATTCTCTAAAAGAGCGTTATCAAAATGCTATTGACGTAATTAAAGACATTGCAGCACAAGCATCTCCGGCACTATTAGCTTCTAGCACCACGCCAACGGGGTTAGTATCCCCGACACCATCAGCCTATAACGCGCAAACAGTACTCACTAAGCCACCTAAAAATCACAAATTTGGTTCAGAAGTTGGGGTAGATTACAGAAAGTTGCGCGATTTACTCGCCGCTGGAAAATGGAAAGAAGCAGATCGGGAAACTTGGGTGGTGATGTGTCAGGCTGTCGGTAAATCACCAAGCGCTTATATTTTTAGTATCGATATTGAGAAGTTGCCCTGCCAGGATTTGTGGACGATTAATGCTTTATGGGTAAAGTATAGCAAGGGGCATTTTGGCTTTAGCGTGCAAAATAAGATTTATCAAGAAGTTGATAAAGAATACGCAAGCTTTTGCGATCGCATTGGCTGGCCAACCCACGTACCTACTATCGCAGATTCAGCTTTTAAATTTAATCTCAAAGCGCCACAAGGACACCTGCCATCCCGCATATGGGCGGGAGGTCAGCAGTGGTGGCGGCACGCAGGGTCAATGGCTGCACGGCTAGAAGGCTGCGATATCAGCTAACTTTTGTTACCAATATTTTGCTAACAAAAAATAGCTGCGTAAAGATGCTTAAGCTTAATACCATAATCAGCCGGATTTAATTGCCAATGATTTTTATAACAAGAGCGATCGCATCTTTATTTCAAAGCATTTACCTATAGTTGCAATATTTTTTATTAGAAATATAGCGATTCTTACTCGCATTTATATGCTTGATGGCTAGGGGCGCAAAGCTTTGCGCCTTTGGCAATACATAGCACAGTATTGGAAATTGTTATAATAAGGTTAAAATATTAGTAAAATAAAATATTTAATTTATTTACGCTATATTGATTTTTTTCTATTATAGGACTAGCGATCGCGATATCCATTTTTACTTTAAAACATGATAAAAGCGGCACCTGCTCTGGTGGTTTCATTAGTTGGACTTGTTAACCTGACAAGTTACCTTATACCAGCACAAGCACAAATTATCCCCACCATAAAAATTGCTGCTGACCCACCAAAACCACCACCCACAGGCGACCCTGATAATGGACGAATACCAGCAGGAAGTCGCGGCCCCTGCGAAAATACCAGCACGCCTTTTACTCCCTTATTGCCTGTTACTAATTCGGGTTTTTCTGGCTATACCCTTAGCGGACATCCAACTTTTTGGTTTTATGTTCCGTATAAAGCTGGTAGCGTCAGTTCGGGAAAGTTTGTTCTAGAAGATCGAGAAAGTAATACTTTTTATCGTACTTTTTTTACACTTCCTAACAAGCCTGGTTTCGTCAGTATTAGCATCCCAAAGACAGCCAAACCTCTCGATTCAAAGGAACAGTATAAGTGGGCTTTAAAACTTGATTGTGCATCTACAGATTCCGGTCAACCCAACTTTGTTATTCACACGGGTTTAGTCGAAAAAGTCGATATGCCTAATCTTGAGACTGAGTTGAAGATGGCTAAAGTAGAAGAACGCATCAATCTCTACGTTAAAAATAATATTTGGTACGATGTCTCAAGCGATTTAGCTCAGATTAATTCCCGTCCCCAAGCTTGGCGAGATTTATTAAAAGCTATTGGTTTGGAACAACTAGAGCAAGAGCCGATAGCTGGTGCAGTTCTACCGATTGAAAAATAATCAGCTAAATGGGTTAGGGGAAGCGTTCATTTGTTTGCCCCTAACGCAACTTAACCAAACTGTATTTGGGGGCTACCAAGGGCTACCAATCATCGTGAAAGCCGCCCAGTAATAGGGATGTTTTAACGTTTGATTACCGCGCGATGCAAAAGAGGTTGGCAGAGGTATTTTGCCACTGGGAGTAATTAGTTGACTCCCTTGGACGCGCACCTGTCCGTTGAGCATATCTATCTGCGCCTGACGTAGAGCCTCTGCTTTGATGGGAGCGTGTTTCAATTTTTCATAAAAATTGGTCATCAAGCCGAGAGTGCCTTCATCGCTGACATACCACAGACTCGCTAGTGCAGACTTGACGCCTGCTGCTACAGCGAAACCAGCAAAACCTAACTCGGCGTCTTCATTTCCCAAGGCAGTGTGACAGGCACTTAGCACTAACAGTTCGATCATCGGGCTTTTCCAACCCAACTGCCGCAATTGATCCATGCGTAATTTTGTGTCCCAAAGCTGAATATAAGAGTTATTTACTGCCCCTGGATTAAATTGAGCATGAGTAGCCAAATGAACAATTTTAAATGGCTCTTTTTCACGCTGAGACTTCACGTTGTTTAAGGTGAATTCCTCATTGAGGAAAGATTTACCAGGCCAAAGCCCTGGTGCGATAGTAGATAACTCTAGTGGGACTGCGGGTAAAGGGGGTAAATCTTTAAATCTTGATGCCCCAAAGCCCAGAACTGGGGTATTTTTGAAGCCTGCATAACGGGTGTCGGTTAAACTAACGCTGGGAATTAAACCGATATTGTATTTCTCTACCAAAAACTTTTGACCATCATGTAAAGCTGCTAGAGGTAGAGAGCGTATTCCAGTATCTAGGGAGAATAATAGGGTGTCTATACCTTGTTTAGCAAGTTCTTCTTCCAGCGGTGCAATCATCCACTGATAAAGTTGCTTGGATGGTGCAAGGTAGCCATTAGTTTCTGTAGGATCTGTAGTTTGGCTGATAAACTCTTTGGAAACTTTGAGTAAAGCTTCGCGGTTGGCGTTTGGTACACTCTTGCGAATAGATTCGCCCTTGGGAGTAACCAATACAATTTCTAATTGATTGGGGAGAACAACTGTATAAATTACCGCAGGCTTTTTGCCAGTTTGAGCGGTAATGTTAACTAGAGTTTCTCGGATGCTAGCAGCATTCAGGACGCTTCTTTCATTAGCTTTACCTAAATATTTTTCAAATTCTTGTTCTCGCACTTGCTCAAGTTCAGATATTGCATTATCTATATTTCCTTGAGGATTGGCAAAGATTTGGGCGGTTTCTAGAGCAAGATTTGGCTTTATGTAAGTGTCGGTTTCAGAATTAAGGAAATTAAAAAGCTTGGTTTTTAAGAAGGTGTAATTAACTTCAGGATTTTTAGAAGTATCGACGCGGAAATTTTCGATAACTTTGTCAGTTGCAGCCCCAGGGGGTAAATTATCTCTCAAAGCTGTGGCGATCGCTTCGGAATTATTTGCAGATAATCTCTGAAAAGTACTTTGCGCGATTTTGCCAGAAAATGGGTCGTTGGCGGCAGTTAGGACAGTTTTATAAGGGATTATTAGAAGCCCTGGGTCTGGTTGGAATTCGACAAGCTTTAGGATGCGCTGGCTAGATAGGATGGGCTGTAAACCAACAGACTGCACCACGCGCATAATGTTGTTAAAAGTTCCTACTGTAAAAACAAAATTCCCCGAAACAGCACTAGAAGGAGAATTTGTTTGTGCTGGGAAGACATTGCTGCCTGAATTAGAGACAGAAGGAAAATTTGTGGGAGTTGGAGTTGGAGTTGGAGTTGGAGTGGGGGTTGGAGTTGGAGTTGGAGTTGGAGTGGGGGTTGGAGTTGGAGTTGGAGTTGGGGTTGGAGTTGGAGTTGGAGTTGGGGTTGGAGTTGGAGTTGGAGTGGGGGTTGGAGTTGGAGTTGGAGTTGGAGTAGGGGTTGGAGTGGGGGTTGGAGTTGGACTGGGCTGCACTGAGGTAAAGATCTTAATATTTCCCTGCGTGTAGGTATCAGGAGGAACTGGCACGGCAAAAGTAGGTGCAATCGTATTGTTGCTACCTGTAGTAATGGCACCAGCAGTTCCCAAATTCGTGCCATCACCAATGATGAAGGGAGTCGTTATAGAACCCTGATGGTTAATAGTAATGTCACCACCGTTTCCTGATGCGGCTGCGGTGGAAATGCTAGCTGCGATATTATTTGCGTCTGTAAATGTACCCGTAGCACGGAAAAACTGCTTGGTGTTAATGTCAACATTCCCACCTTTGCCGCTAACTCCACCTTGGGCGTTGATGTATCCGTTGATATTGATATCCATACCCGCCCCCAGCGCGATCGCTCCCCCATTGCCGTTGCTAGAGCTGGAGTTTAAAGTGGTGGCGCTGATGTTGCCGTTGGTGCTAGTAATAGCGATCGCTCCCCCATTGCCTACCCCCGCGCCACTGTTAGAGCTGGAATTAACATTGCCTGCGATAGTAATGTCATTGGCAGCACTCAGAGCGATCGCGCCAGCATCACCACCAGAAAAAAGGCTAAGACTAGAGGATAAACTGCCTGTATTGATCGCACCGCTTGTGCTGGTGAGGGTAATGTTCCCCGTAGCACCTTTATCATTATTGGTCGCGATCGCACCTGTGGCGATATTACCAACGGCTTCGAGGCTAATACTGGAGCTTGTGTTGATATTCCCAGCAGTTATACTTGCTCCCGATATCGTTCCCCCCCCGCTTGCTGTGAGGTCTAGTGTATTAATATCTCCCCCCGCATTGAGGGTGAATGAGTTAGAGCTACCTGTTGGGACAATTTTTCCTATAGTAATGTTGCCCTTTGCATTGAGGGCAATCGTCCCTCCATTGTTAAAGGAGCTTAGATTGCCTGTTTTGATAGCATCGTTGCTGCTGGTGAGGCTTATGCCCTGAAAACTTTGGATATCGCCTGTAATAATTTGACCTTTCGCATCGAGGATAACGTTGCTATACGAATTGTTGATATTTCCAGCATTTATGGTTGTTCCGGATATCTTTGTTTCTCCCCCACCAACAGTGAGAGTTCCAATAATTATGCTGGCCCCCGATATCGTTGCTCCTCCCCCTGTCACAGAAATTGTATCCGTTGGATTCATCAAAAAGTTGCCAACGCCATTTCCATCAGCGTCAGCTTTAAAAGTTATTGAGGTATCATTAATATCGCCGAATATCGTCAGCTTATTGTTAGTTAAGCTGGTGATTTTGATATCGTTAGTCGCTTCCAAGATGATATCGCCGCTTAAGGCTTCCAATGCATCTTGAGAAATAGTTATCGCATCACCAGCGAATTTATCTTGCAATATATTGGGCAAATCTCCGTCGTTAGATCCAGGCCCAGCACCAGCTACTATCGTGATATCTTTGGGATCTAACAGTAACGTTCCTAATTTGCCCTTAGACGCACTTAAATCAGCAGTTCCTTGGAAAATTAGCGTCTCTTTACCCGATACTTCTACAAATCCTCCATCGCCCCCAGCACTCCCACCTAGGGCGCTAATATTGCCATAAAATCCCGTAACTTCATCCGCCCAAACTATTACTTTCCCCCCATTTCCACTAGCAACTGCATCTGCAACTAAGGCTGAATCTTTACTAACATACGTGCGCGATGCTGTGGGTACTGTACCTTTACCTTGATACTCCCCACCAATTAATATATTCCCGCCGCCAATACTACCAGTTGCACTAATTGCAGCCGCGTCAACTGCTACTTTGTGTCCTAATACCCCAACGCTTCCTCCTGTCTTAAGAGCTGCTGGCTGAGATGCATCGATAGTACCGCTGGCGATCGCTATACCATTACCTTTTGGTACGCTTAATCCAGAACCGCTCAACACAACGTTCCCACTTTGGGTAACTTTCATTTTTGTTGCATTACCAATATCGCCACTACCAGTGAGCAATTGTGGCAAACTTGCGATCGCTGATGTCCAGTTATTGGGCCCGGTGGCGCTTGCTGTTGATATTGGTTGTATTTCTAAATTCAGTACGTTCCCCGGTGCGCTGATGCGGACTAAGTTTTGAGTTTCAACGCCTGCTATGGTTATCTGTCCTCCGGGTGCAGTAATTTGTCCGG
>NZ_JACJON010000054.1 GCF_014695585.1 Microcoleus sp. FACHB-831
CGGACAGCAATGTCTTTCCGTTTTGTCGAGTGGCTGAACCACAATCGGGACGTATTCATCGCGAATATCGCAGCTTTGGGCTTTGTTTGGGCTTGAAATCTGTTTAAGTCCCGTTAAACGCAGATAATGCACCCCAATCCTTGCAATCTCTAAAAGCTGAACCGATTCGGGTTGATTCGTTAACCCTTTTAGAATCGGATGACTTTATATTGCACCTAGAATTTCCAACTCTGTCTAGAAAAAAATAGCAAGATGTAGGGAAAGTTTGGCTGGTGGAACCGCGAGGCCTAAATTTTTTAATTATCGAAGACAATTTGTGAAATTAATAGCAATTTACAAGTTGTAGAAGCAGCCTTTGAGAAAATAAAACAGCCAGCGATCGCGTAAACTTAAACACGATTAACACAACAGGAGCTTTCCATGTCCCATTTGCTGCGGATGATTCTACCGTTGCTAGTATTGCTCCTGAGTGTCACTGGTCTTTTTCTTAGTTCCTGGATTGTTATCCCCGCTCCAAATATGACGTTAATCGTATTAGGGGTAGGTGCGCCTGAAGTAAGCAACTGGCTGATGGTGCTAAACGCAGTAGCTATTCTGTTAGCAATAGTAGTAATGCGTGGCAGTAAACTTAAGGGCGCGAAGCGTTACTCTCGCATAGCTGTGGCTGCTAGTTTGCTAGCACTGTTTCTGAGTTCCTTGCCAGCTTTGCAACTGAGTTCGACAGAACAGCGTCTAAACCGTGCAATGAGCAACGCGCTTGGCTCCGACTATAGCGTAAATCTGCCAAATAATGGGCTTTTACCCATGCGCGATCGCCCCTTCGTTCTGGCTGATGCATTTAGAGGCATCAATCCCGGTGAAAGTCGCTATACATCTGGCATTCGCTTTGCTCAACCAGATGGCGTACCCCTGAGCATGGATATCTACCGTCCGCCTCAAGTGGGAAAATATCCCGCCCTTGTTGTAATCTACGGTGGCTCGTGGCGCAGCGGAACCCCAACACAAAACTCTGATTTTAGCCGCTATATGGCAGCGCGTGGCTATACTGTCTTTGCAATTGATTATCGTCATGCACCCTTGCATCGTTTCCCCGCCCACCTGGATGACGTGCGTACCGCCCTAGCCTTCATCCGCCAGCACGCAACCGAGTATGAGGCTGATATAGAACGCATGGCTTTGCTTGGGCGTTCGGCAGGCGGACATTTGGCGATGCTAGCAGCTTATCAGCCTGATGCTATGCCTGTTCGGGCTGTTGTCAGTTACTATGGCCCTGTTGACCTTGCGGGAGGCTATGCCAGTCCGCCACGCCCCGATCCTATCGATACGCGAGCTGTTTTAAGGGCATTTCTGGGTGGAACGCCCGATCAACTGCCCCAGCAGTATAGTCTTGCCTCTCCTATTAACTATGTGAAGCCTCAATTACCGCCAACTTTATTAATACATGGAAGTCGCGATAATTTAGTGCAATTTAAGTTTATACAGCAGATGCACGAACGTTTGCGTGCAGTTGGAAACACTGCTGTTTTGCTGGAAATTCCTTGGGCTGAACACGCTTTCGATGCTGTTTTTCAGGGGTTTAGCAACCAGTTGGCGCTTTACTATACTGAGCGATTTCTCGCTTGGGCGCTGCGCTAATACCATTTTGGATTGTGAAAGCTTTTGCCTAGAGTGGATTTCAGAGTATTTATTGTATGTTTGAAGCTAGGAAAGCGATTTTTTGTTATAGAATTTGTACCCCGCGATCGCATTCTTGTTCTCGCCAATAAAATACGCGCTGAAATTCAACGCAATTCACTTTACTAGCACTAAGCCTATCTTTAGTATCTCTATACACCCTGGTCAATTTGGTACTACTGTAGTATTTAAACGAATTCCTGCATAGATTTAACAAGGATTGCAGGTTTTACCCTAAGTTTTTCGTCCAGAAATTCACGCAGGTGTGAGGATAGACCATGCGGCAACTTGTTGGGGGCAGCCTACAATTTGGTGGATTAGTTGTTAAGGCTTTATTAATTTCAAGCATCTATCATATGGTAGATATTTCAGCCGCTAAAGGTCAAAGTATTGAGGCGGTAGAATTTGTCAACGGACAGGAAACAATTAATCAAGATAATCAGGATGCCCAACCTCTGGATCGAGAAGATATTGATGGGATGGGGCAAGTAAACAATGTATCGCAATTGCGGGACGTAAAACCAACAGATTGGGCTTATGAATCGCTGCGATCGCTTGTCGAACGTTACGGCTGTATAGCAGGTTATCCCGACAGCACATTTCGGGGAAATCGTTCGCTAACGCGCTATGAATTTGCCGCTGGATTGAATGCGTGTTTAAGACAAATTGAGAAATTAATTGCCTCTGGTACGGGCGATTTGGTCAGCAAATATGATTTTGCTAAACTGAGAAAGCTGCAAGAAGATTTTGCAATCGAGCTAACAAATCTGCGCGGCAAAGTAGATGCTCTCGAAGCGAGGACAGGAGAACTGGAAGCTACCCAGTTTTCTACAACTACTAAATTAAATGCTGAATTAATTACTTTTCTTGCCGATGCTTTTGGTAAAGAGGCTGACCCCCGAAATAACGCTATTTTGCAGTATCGCGCTCGCCTTACCTTTGATACAAGCTTCACTGGCAAAGACCGCTTGCGAACTCGCTTACAGGCCACTCAAACGGCTAGATTTGACACCTCTACAAAAAACAACGGGCCAACTAATGAAGCTCGTTTAATCGCTACTGGAAACAGCAATAACGATCTCATCCTCAACAGATTAGAGTATCGCTTTCCAGTTGGGGAAAAACTAACAGTTTATCTTGAAGCTAATACAATCGATCCTTCGCTGACATCAGATCCGATTACTCCATTTGCTGAACCTGCTGATGGTGCTGTTTCCAACTTTGGTGAAATTAACCCGATCTATGTTCCTATAGATAATAGAGCAGGCATAGCTGCTAACTACAAATTTAATAACGCCCTCAATCTGGATGTTGCCTACTTTGGTGAATCTGGGGCGGGTACAGATCCATCAGCTAATAATCCTAGCAGCGGATCGGGAATATTTTTAGGTGGCTACAGTGCCTTTGCTCAGTTAAATATTAAGCCAAATGACCGCTTTACAGTTGGCTTAACTTACGTTAATTCTTACTCTCCTCTGAATGGAGTTGATACTCTCACTGGTAGCAGAGCATCTAGAATACTTGTTAATAATACCGCAGGTGTGCCCGTCCCCGTTGTGGGGAATTCATACGGTATAGAAACAAATTACAGGATAACTAATGGCTTTGCGCTTGGTGGCTGGGCGGGTTACACTGCTGCTCGTGCTATAGGTCTTGGTGATGCTGATATATGGAACTTTGCTATTACTTTGGCTTTCCCCGATCTTGGTAATAAAGGAAGTTTGGGCGGGATAATTTTAGGGATGCAACCCAAGGTAACTGGTAGCAGTCGTGCGTTAGGTGCGGCGCTGGTGGCAAATGGACAATTGTCTGAAGGAAGAAGCGATCGCGATACTGGATTCCACATCGAAGCTTTTTATAGATATCATTTAACGGATAACATTTTAATTACTCCTGGCTTCTTTTGGCTGACAGCACCTAACCATGATGCCCGTAATCCTGATGTTGTGATTGGTGTTTTGAGAACAACTTTTCTTTTCTAGTGGCACTAATGTCAGGATTTGATAACTTTTGGATAATCCAAAAATCTAAGTCTTAGGATAGTAGCGATCGCCGCCCTGTTCTACTAAGAATAATCTATTACCGCAGCAACGGGGATTTACTTGCTATGCCACAAAGGAAATGGCTATTTTTAATTTTATTTTCTGCCACTCTAGCTATAACTTTGCTGGTTGGGGGTTTGAGAAGCGATCGCGTCTTCGCGCAAAAGGGAAGCGATTCTAAACAAAAATTAGTGATGGTTACTTCCGCTGACTATCCACCTTATGAGTTTCGAGACACTGCAACTGGTAGTGCTGATATTATCGGCTTTGACGTAGACATTGCTAAAAATATTGCGCTTCAGTTAGGGTTTGAACTTGAAATTAAAGATACAGACTTCAGCGGTATAATTCCTGCATTGCAGTCGGGTCGTGCTGACTTTGCTATGGCTGGTATGACTCCGACAGCAGAACGCAGGAAAAATGTAGATTTCTCCGATATTTACTACGAAGCCAAAAATACAATTGTTGCGAAAAAAGGTAGCAACTTTACCAAGCCAGAAGATTTAGCAGGGAAAAAAGTCGGAGTTCAGTTGGGTTCGACTCAAGAAAAAGCAGCGAAAGAATTTAAGGATGTAAAGCTTGTAGCGCTTAATAAGACTGGGGAAATAATCCAAGAAGTTAAGTCAAAGCGGATCGCCGCTGCAATTATAGAAGATACAATCGCGAAGGGTTTTATCGCCAACAATCCAGATTTGGAATTTAACACGATTCCAAATAAGGGGGAAGCTGGCTCTGCGATCGCATTTCCCAAAGGCTCCAATCGAGTCAATGACTTCAACCGCGTATTGGCGCAAATGAAGCAGAGCGGTGAAATAGAAATTCTAGTTAAAAAGTGGTTTGAAAATCAGGGCAAAACTGAACCCCCCGCTAGCAGTTCAAGCTTATCTTTTGCCAAAATAACTTCCCGGATTCCTTTTATTCTAGAAGGAATATTAGTTACCTTACAATTCACAGCAATATCGGCAGTTTTGGGGTTCATCTGGGGAACCATTCTGTCTTTGTTTAAGATTTCCACGATTAAGCCACTGCTTTGGTTTGCTACAGCCTACACATCAATATTTCGAGGCACGCCGCTACTATTGCAAATAGCTTTAGTCTATTACGCAACGCCTCAACTAACTGGATTTAATATTCCCGCCTTATTAGCAGGCGTAATTACCTTTACTTTAAACTCAGGAGCTTACATTTCTGAGACAATTCGTGGCGGTATTCTTGCAGTTGACAAAGGACAACGGGAAGCGGCTTTATCCTTGGGTGTTCCCTACAGACCGATGATGCTAGATGTGATATTGCCGCAGGCGATAAAAAATATTTTGCCAGCGTTGGTGAATGAGAGTATTGCACTGCTCAAAGACTCGGCGTTAGTTTCCACAATTGGTGTCACCGACTTATTGCGCCGTGCCCAAATTGTAGGAGCAGAGCAATATATTTACTTTGAACCTCTGTTATTTGCTGGTGCGATTTACTATTTGATGGTTATGAGTTTAACATGGGGGGGCTATGCGCTCGAACGAAGATTACAACGCAGCAGTTAAGGTTGAAAATTTGCATAAATCCTTTGGCAACCTTAAGGTGCTGCAAGGAATTTCGACTGAAATTGGGCACGGTGAAGTTGTAGCGATTATTGGCCCTTCTGGGTCGGGTAAATCAACTTTTCTGCGCTGCATGAATTTACTGGAAATACCGACTTCGGGAAAGATTTATATCCAGGGATCTGATATTACATCCCGAAAAACAAACATTATGAAGATTCGTCAGAATGTTGGGATGGTGTTTCAACATTTCCATCTGTTTCCGCACATGACCGTCCTGAAAAACGTCACCTATGCGCCAATAAAGGTGAAGCACCTTTCTCCGGAACAGGCGCGGCAAGAAGGCTTGGAATTGCTGTCAAAAGTTGGTTTGGGGGAAAAGGCGGATGTTTATCCTTCTAAATTGTCGGGGGGACAGAAGCAGCGTGTTGCGATCGCTCGTTCTTTGGCGATGAAGCCGGATATCATGTTGTTTGATGAACCAACTTCAGCACTCGATCCAGAAATGGTTAAAGAAGTTTTGGAGGTGATGAAAGACCTTACCAAAACTGGCATCACGATGGCAATTGTGACGCATGAAATGGGGTTTGCGCGAGAAGTTGCCAATCGCATTTTATTTTTGGATAAGGGAAATTTGGCTGAAGATTCGCCGCCTAGCGAGTTCTTTACTAACCCGAAGTGCGATCGCGCCAAACAATTCCTTGAAAAAATGTTGTAACGACTAAATTTAAGCAGAATCGCTCTCTACTCTGACTCTCTTAACCATTTTACAAAGCGATTTCCGAGAAAATTTGCCTTACTCAATTTGGCTGGACTTTCCCTGGTGTTGGTTATTTTTTACTAAGAGTTAAACCACCTTAATACGTCCCCGACGAAGGGCACGATATAGACGGTTAACTATCCGGTGTTCTTCTTCCTCAAGAGCATTTTCCAGAAATGCTGTTCTCAAGACACGCTGCTCATGAGCTGTTATCTGATGAGAATTAGCAATTCGAGCTGCAATTTCGTAAATCTCAGATTGCCAGAAAGAGCCTTGTGAACTAATACAGGTTTCCATATTTAAACCTTTTTGAGGAGCCATTGTTTTTCAACAAGCAACTTCATTATAAAAAGCTGAAAAGTGCTAATCAATTATCATTAGGTAGATCCTGGCGAGGATGCTAGCCTTATTTTTAAACGTTTTTGGTAGCTAATTGTAGGCAGTACAATTGGCAATTTAGCCGCTGGGGAGACGCGAACGAATCTGCGTCTCTACAAAAGGACGGACAATCAGAGGCTGCCAGGGTTTAGCTGGCTGGAAGATTGCCTTTACCAGCGATATATCTTTTGTTTAGTAGAAGCATATATTAACTACTTAATTATATGCGTAAGTACCACCTTTAGAGGATGTGTGAAAAATATCTAAATATATGATCGAAAAAGCGATCGCGTAGTCAAGCATCTCGATGTAGAGTATTGATGCTTAAACTCTTAGTTCCTGCGCGTTCCTCTCAGAATCGTTAATATAGCTTTTTAAAGGTTTTCTTAAACTTGGGGGGAGTATTAGAGATTGGGGCGACTTACAAAGCTATTTAGCAAAACCTTTAAGTTAAAAGACAGTGCCAAACATCCCAACAATATGGTGATAACTGCGATGGGATAGGCGAACCAACGATTATCCTGCTCTATTTTTAGAGACTTGATATTTGAATCTTGCACAAAGGCATTGATCTCAGAGGCTTTGCCCCCTGTAGAGCTAAAACTGATATTAATTGGGAAGTAGAGTTTCCCGTCAGCCGTTAGCAGGACAAGCTGATTTGATTTCCCCTTTGTCTCAACCTCTGCTTTCTTTAACCCATCGAGTGGGAAAGGAGTTACGGTTTCCCCCTGCAAACTGGACAGCACGAGTTTACACATACCCAGACGTTGGAGGCGATCGCATTCCAACGTTGCCAGTTGGGGATTGAGCAAAATTACTCCACCTTGGACAACCAAAACAACCCCTGCAACCGTTGACCAGAATGCTTTCTGTACTTCTGCGGAAACGCCATGAATTTCAAATGAGGTATATCGCGGTTTCGATTTTCTAGAGCCTTTGTTAGAACTTCCCATGCTTGCCTTCATCTTGTAGGGCAATTGAAAAAGATAAATGTAAACTTGGTTAGATACAAGCTGGTTCAACCTAACTCCGGTTTGGGTTGAGAATCAAAAGCATTCAGGCGATGGGTGTTATATTGTTTACCTTTTATGTTGCTATTTAACCCCGGCTGTCGCCGTCCCCCTTACCAACGGGGACTACAGGAGTACCTCATTTGTCACAAACATTTAGGTAATCCATATTAGGTTTAGCAAATCCCTCAAAGTCAGGCTGCGCTATCTTTTGGCACTGGTCGAATAATTGCTGGCGCCGAGGGTTTGGCTGGTTGAAAAATTGCTTGCAGCGCCCGTTCGAGTGTTTCAGCCATAACGATGCGGTTCTCGTAGACAACAATTACTCTTACTAATGTCGGCAGACTATTTTGTTCTGCTTCTAGATAAAGTGGTTCAACATAAAGTAGAGATTTTTCAATCGGAATTACCAATAAATTCCCCTGAATTGCTCTCGAACCTTGGCGATTCCACAAGGAAATTTGCTGGGATATTTCCGGATCTTGGTTAATCAAAGCTTCAATTTGCTCAGTTCCGTAGACCAGTTGTTGCTTGGGAAATTGATATAACAATAACTTGCCGTATTCTGAACCATCCGAACGCGCCGCCAACCAGGCAATTAAATTAGTACGTTGCGTAGGAGTAAAAGGAAGGAGCAAAATAAACTCTTCCTCGTACTCTGTTGGCAGCTTCATAATTAGATAATAAGGCTGCACTGGTCGAGGTTCGCTGCCATAAATCTCAGTGGGAACTTGCCAAAGGTCTTCCCGGTTGTAGAATACTTGCGGATCTGTCATGTGATAAGCCAGCAAACGTTCGGATTGGATGTTAAAAAAGTCCACCGGATAACGCAGATGACTGCGGAGGGTAGCTGGCATGGTATCCAGAGGTTTTAGCAAGTCGGGGAAAATTGCACTCCAGGTCTTAATGATGGGGTCTTGGGGATCGGCAGCATAGAAATTAACATCACCGTTGTAGGCATTGATGACAACTTTGACGGAATTGCGGATGTAGTTAAATTCGTTTTTGCCAGGGTCGGAATAGGGATAGCGATCGCTCGTAGTATATGCATCGATAATCCAGTAAAGATTATTTTGTTGGCTATCTGTTTTTTCACGCTCCTTATCGGCGTCAGCAACTATTAAATAGGGGTTTTTATCGAAGCGCAAAAAAGGAGCGATCGCGCGAACTCTATCTCTAATATTCCGGCGGAATAGAAGCTTTGTTTGCGGCGTAAAATTACGGGTAAAAAGCATCTGCCAGTCTTTTAAATACTCGGCAAATAACAGGCGCTGCCACAAAGCTCCAATTGCTACCCCGCCGCTGCCATCATACGTGTTGTAGACATTTTCGTTGCCGCTGGGATAGTCTAACTCAGCAGCTCTAGTTGGGGTCATTACATAGGTGTTAGTAAGTTCACCGTAGTAAATCCGGGGTATGCCAATAGGAATACTCGCTCGAATGCGATCGTTTGATGTCCCTAAAGCGGTGGTAGGATTTGCATTTGTGGCAATATCTTTAACATAATAATCTGGAAGTCCGCCTGGGGCGACTTTATTCACAGGACTAAGGGTAAAACCGTAACCATGAGTATAAATTAAATGTTTGTTAACCCAAGTCTTGGCTTCTTCTGGAACCGCATTGTAATCTAACTCTCTAGCAGCAATAATGACTTGTTGCTTGTCTGTATCTACATCGTTTATCTTCAGGGTGTATCTGTCAATATCAGCATCTAAAAATTTGTAGTAAAGCCGGATTTGTTGTAACTGCTGATTAGTTTTCAGGAGGGGATTCGTATCCCAGAGGCGAATATTGCGAATCGTCTTGTCGTTCTTCTTTAGGTCAGCAGCGCTTAGTTCTCCTTGCGGATCGAAGATTTTTACTTCAATATTTTGCAAATCAAATGCTGCCCTTGTTAGGGCAATACTGCGTTCTAGGTAAGGCCTTTCTCGCAGCAGTTCATTTGGTTGAACGATAAGACGTTGCACTACTGCGGGTAAGGCTCCCCCTGCTAAGGCGCCGACCACTACATACACTCCTAGCGCCAATAAAGGCCATCTTTGTACTCGCCCTTTGCTCCTGAACCAGAAAAGCATTCGCCATAGCAAAAAAGCTGCACTCACAAGTGAGAATATGCTCAAAATGGTATGGATTGGCAACAGCAGGTTCGATTCAGTGTACCCAGAACCGTAAATCGCGCCAATAGGTGAATACAGCAATTCATAGCGCTTCAGCCAATAACGGAGGGCAAGAGCCAGCATTAGCAAGCTACCCAGTCCGTATAAGTGGCGCAACTGGGGTCGCGAAAATCCAGGAAATCTACCTTGGCTCAGGCTATCTCCTGATAGTAAATAAAGCAGGGTGACTGCTACTATACAAAATAAAAATAGGCCGAATAGCCAAAATTCCAGTAATTCCCAAGCTGGTAATTTAAAAACATAAAAGCTAATATCTTTTTCAAATAAGGGGTCAACGCTTTTAAAAGTTGTGGGCTGGAAATATTGCAACATCCTCGCCCAGTTTGCTGACAGCACCAGACCAAAAACTAAACTTATGGCTAGGGCGATCGCTCTCAACACAAACTGAGGATAAATCAACACCAGCACCGCCGCTGCTAAGACAAAACCAAGCGGGCCTACTTGAGACAATACTTGCTTACCCAAAGGCCAAATCAAATCGAGTTTAAATCTCGCTGGTAGGGGAGGAGATATTTCAAAACTGAGATTAGGATGCCAATAGGTTGCTGCTATTTGACCATAGTGGAGTAGCATCAACCCAATCAGCAAACTCAATCCCACCACTATGGGCAACAGCGATCGCAAATTTAGAAGCGATGACTTAGGACTTAGAACTGAGTGCTGAGGAGTGAATAAAGACTCCGGACTCCGGACTCCGAACTCTGGACTTATGGGGGAGCTTTCTTGGGAATATTTTAATCGCTCTGCCAGGGTCAAATTGAGAAGTAAAAATGCACCTGAAACGCTAAGCGCGATCGCCCATAATACGAGTTGAGTTCTTACCCTCAGCAGAAATGACTTTAAATATCCAACTTCCTGAAACCAAAAAACATCTGCTGCCAGGTGAGCGACTAGATCGAAAGCTAGCCACACTCCTAGCAGCAGTATAATAAGTCGAGTAATTCTGTTCATCGTTCATTGTTCATTGTTCTATTACTTCTAACTATGAACCATGAACCATCAACTATGAACTATGAACTATTAGCTAAACTGTTCGCCTACATCTAGGTTAAACAGCGTTTGCAGCGCTTGCATAGCTTTGCGCCTAGCTTCGATATCTTGCTGCGATCGCAGTTGCACCATCGGATCGTGCAGAATCTTATTTACAATTCCGCGTGTTAGTGCCTCGATGATTTCTTGATGTTTGTCAGCAAACTCAGAACCCAGGCGAGATAGGGCTTTTTCTAATTCTTGAGCGCGGATGGTTTCCATTTTGTCGCGCAAGCAGCTAATAGTTGGAACCGTTTCCAAACTGCGCCACCACACTTCAAAAGCTTCCACCTCTTCTTCGAGCAATCCTTCGGCTTCCATCGCCAGACGCCGCCGACTTTCCTGGTTTTGAGCCACTACCGCTTTCAAGTCATCGACATTGAATGCATATACGTTATCCAGCTCGTTAACATCAGCATCCACGTTGCGCGGTACTGAGATGTCGAATACCATCAAACGGCGATTGGGTTCGAGAGTTGCTTCCAACTTCGACCGATCCAGCAGGGGTTCTGTCGCGGCGGTGCTGGTGAAGACTATATCAGAGGTAGCGATCGCCCCCGTCATTTCCCCAAGCTCATAAATTTGCAGGCTTGCTTCTGGGAACTGGCTCGCCAATTCTTCCGCCCGTTTTACACTGCGGTTCACAATTGATATCTGGACTGCTCCCTTAGCTAATAAGTGTTGCACCAAGAGTCGCGACATTTTGCCAGCGCCGATAATTGCTACTCGACAAGCAGCTAAATTTTGCGCTTTCAACTGCGCTAACTCCACAGCCGCCGAACTAATGGAGACAGCACCAGTCCCGATACTTGTTTCCGTGCGAACCCGCTTTCCAGCCGTGAGCGCTTGTTTGAACAAACGGTTCAGCAGGCTGCCAATGCCATTGTATTGCTGTCCCAGTTTGTGAGTATGTTTGACTTGAGCGAGAATTTGGCCTTCTCCCAGCACCAGACTATCTAACCCACCTGCTACCCGCATCAGGTGCATGACGGCATCGGTGTGTAATAAAACAAACAGGTGATGCCGCAGATGATGTAAGGGTAATTTGCTGTGATCGGAGAGAAACTGGGTGACTTCGCGCACTCCCTGTTCAGTTTCCCTAGCAACGATATAAATTTCTAGGCGGTTACAGGTGCTGAGGATAGCAACTTCTTGGATGTGCGGGTAGCTGGTTAGTTGAGCGATCGCGCTTTCACAACTAGCTTCTGGAATGCTCAGTTTTTCCCGCACTTCCACTGGTGCCGTCTTATGACTTAGCCCCACGACTGCAATATTCATCTTGTTTTACAGTGTTCTCAAATCGTCAGGTTTGCAGGCTGTAAATTTGTCAATTCAGGCAATTTATAAAGTTGTCAAGTTAGAAGGTTGGGCAAATTCGCCACCCCGGAGACCCTCTGCGGGTGTCAATTTGACGAATTTGCAACTTTTAACCCTTTAACGATCTTAAACCTTCTAACTCTTTATTTACCGCAATTGCAGCGACTTGGGTTTTTCAAACATATGGATGGTGTCAACAAATCGCGCCGTCTGCGACTGGCTGGAGATTACCAAGCTCTGAGTCCGTGCGCCACCGCTGAAGAAACGCACGCCTTCCATCAGCGTACCTGGGGTAATACCGCAAGCTGCAAACAGAACCGTGTTGCCACAGGCGAGTTCTTCGGCGTTGTACACTTTGTCTGGGCTGGTAATGCCCATTGATGTCAACCGTGCGATATTGCTTTCTTTGCTTTCGCCAATCAAGCCTGTTTTGACTACCTCTGGATCGTAGATCAGCTGGCCTTGGAAGTGTCCGCCCAAGCAGCGCATTGCAGCAGCAGAAATTACGCCTTCTGGTGCGGCTCCGATTCCCATGAGGGCGTGAATGTTTGTTCCAGCAAAGCCACAGCAGATGGCAGCAGAAACGTCACCATCGCTGATCAGTCGCACTCTGGCGCCAGCTTGACGGATTTCTTGAATTAGCTCTTTGTGACGGGGACGATCCATCACCACTACTACCAGTTCCTCAATAGAGCGATTTAGACAATCGGACAAAATTTTGAGGTTTTCGGTAGCTGACTTGTTGATATCTACATGATTTTTAGCTGCTGGGGGTGCAGCGAGTTTTTTCATGTAGAAGTCAGGCGCGGCAAATAGACCGCCTTTTTCGGAAATGGCTAATACTGCCATTGAACCATTTTGACCGTAGGCAACCAGGTTTGTACCTTCGCAGGGGTCAACTGCGATGTCAATTTCAACCAGTTCGTCTGGGTTGCAGAAAGTTTTGGCGTCTTCACGGGTACATATACCGACTTCTTCGCCGATGTAGAGCATGGGGGCGTCGTCTCTTTCGCCTTCGCCGATGACGATGCGACCCCGCATATAGATTTTATTCATCCGCTCCCGCATAGCTTCTACGGCTACTTGGTCAGCGATGTTTTTTTCGCCTTTCCCCATCCACCGTGCGGATGCCATCGCGGCTTGTTCTACAACCTCTATGATTTCTAAACCGAGTGTATTTTCCACTAAGACTATCTCCCAACTGCTTGATTTTGCGTCGTTTATTCGGGCTGCTACCAGTAGACAAGTCTACCAGAGTAGGTATGCCCTCTAGGGCGAGTGTTGTATCGACCTGTGTTAAGTTTTGCTTCCGATAGCGATCGCTTTTTGTCTGAGCAGTACATTTGTACTGTAAATAAATAAGTAGAACTGCTCTCCAAGCGTCTGTATTTGAGGCAGAAAAATTAATGGCAACCTACCCATTTCTAGTTCGCCAACCCACGAAACACTTCAAAGTGGAATTAGAATAATGCAACTATTAAAAACTTATATAAAAAGTGGTGCTGGGGCCTATGTCGATGTTCGAGAGGGCGATCGCGCTAGAGTTGAGACTATTAATATGACAAGTTGATTTATGGAAAATAAAAGAAAAATTATGAATAGTCGGAACTTGCTCAAAAGATACGCTGCTGGAGAAAGATATTTTGCTTAAATTAGCTTCGCCTCGCGATTTGGAATAAAAAAAATTGCGTAAAATTAACTTGAGTAGAGCCGATTTGGATAACGGCCGATTGGAGCGATACCAACCTGAGTGGGGCTAACTAGCGCCAGTATTGATCTAGGCTAGATAAAGTTCATATAAAATCGACAACTTTAGAAAATGCTGAACTTTCTCAACCCTCTCTTAGGTCGTCATCCAGAGCGTATCAAAGCCAATGTAGAAATTTACACTTGGCAAACTTGCCCTTTCTGCATTCGGGCAAAAATGTTGCTGTCGTGGAAAGGCGTTAAGTTCACGGAATATAAAATTGATGGCGATGAAGCAGCTAGGGCTAAAATGTCTGAACGTGCCAACGGACGCCGCAGCGTGCCCCAGATTTTTATCAACAATCAGCACGTTGGTGGGTGTGACGATATTTATGCGTTGGATACAAAAGGCCAGCTAGATCCGCTGCTAGCCGAAGCAGCTTTAACCTAGAATTAGTCAGCGCAGACAGGAGTCGGTTGTATAGCCCGGGCTTCTAGGGTGCGGGCAATATCAGACTATGACAGTTAACGATCCAGGATATCTAATTCACCAACAATGGATGAGTCGTGCCTTAGAACTTGCAAGATTGGCAGGAGAAGCGGGTGAAGTTCCAGTTGCTGCGGTAATTGTTGATGCTAATGGTAACGCGATCGCTTGCGCCGAAAATCGCAAAGAACGCGACAACGACCCTACAGCACACGCTGAAATCTTGGCCATCAGAGCAGCGGGAAAAGCACTGAAAAACTGGCACCTGGGCCAATGCACTCTCTACGTCACCCTGGAACCTTGCCCGATGTGCGCTGGTGCAATAGTTTTAGCTAGGCTTAAACTTCTCGTTTACGGTGCAGACGATCCAAAAACTGGCGCAATTCGTACTGTTGCTAATATTCCCGATAGCGCCTGCTCTAATCATCGCTTGCCAGTTCTTGGCGGTATCCTAGAATCCGCCTGTCGCCAACAACTGCAATCGTGGTTCGCCTATAGAAGGCAAAAGTAACAAGGCAAAACTGAAAAGAAAAGAGTTTTTTTACCCAAATAGCACGGGTTGTCCTCCTGTCTGCTAAATCTAACGTCTCGCGTTTAGCAAGATCTAACTGATGACAGCCCTAGAAGTGTCCCTCTGGTACAAGACAGCAGAGACTAAAAAATCTAGTTTAGATATAAGGATGCCAATAAACCCTGAATTCCAGATGACTCAGCTCGACTCCTCAGAACAGAACATAGAGACGACAACACCAGGTAAGAGTGTTCCTTTTAGTCCCGGCCTTTCCCCCTGGCTACCCCGCATCGTCTATCCGCTGGGACGTTACGTTGTGATGCCCTTTTACTTTGGCAGGATGGAAGTTTCTGGGCAGGAGCATATTCCCAAAACCGGGCCAGTTATTCTAGCTCCAACCCATCGGTCTCGCTGGGATGCGTTTGTAGTACCTTACGCGGCAGGTAGACTGGTCACGGGGCGCGATCTGCGACCTATGGTTTCAGCTAATGAAATGAAGGGGCCGCAAGGCTGGGTCATTCGACGCATGGGCGGGTTTCCTGTGGATACCGAGCAACCAGGTATTGGCAGTTTCCGTTATGGAGTAGAGCTACTCCATAAGGGAGAAATGGTTGTTATTTTTCCAGAGGGCGGCATCTATCAGGATAATCGCGTTCATCCTCTCAAGCGGGGTCTGGCTCGGATCGCTCTGCAAGTTGAATCTAGCAGTCCAGGATTGGGTGTGAAAATTCTCCCCATCAGTATTATTTACAGCGAACGAGTACCGCACTGGCGCTGCGATTTTACAGTAAATATCGGTAGCCCTTTGAATGTGGCTGATTATTGCAATGTATCGCCTAGACTTGGTTCGCAAAAGCTAACTGCTGACCTGGAAGCGACGCTTAAACAGCTAGATGGTGAAAGAGCGATCGCTCCCTCTCCTATTCAATCCTCTACTTCTCTAGAAAACGTTCCCAGCGCTCAGCTGTAGGTTATTATCTCCGCGTTCTCAGCTATAAGCTGGGAACGCAAGTTTAGAGCGCTGCTGACAAGGCCAATTTTTAAATTTTTCACCATTAATAGAAAATATTCACTCGTGGGTGTTGGGCGATCGCTTCCTAGCAGGCGATCTTTTTCCATACCCCAAAATATTAAATTTTTCCGAATTTATCTTTACACTCCTTGAATTTGCAGTTATTGATAGAAGCAATATACTTCTTCCCCCCTAAGACAGATTTATGGGACAAGTGCTGCATTATCCAGTGCAACTCTCTTTCAAATTTTGGGCGTTAGCACCCCAAATATTAGTCACAGATGCACATGGCAATCTAGTTTTTTATGTAAAACAAAAACTCTTCAAACTCAAGGAGTCTGTTACTGTATTTGGCGATGTCGAACAGACTTCTCCCTTGTATACAATCAATGCCGATCGTATCATAGACTTCTCAGCTCGCTACAATTTTACTGATAAAAACGGATTTCATATAGGTGCAGTGAAGCGGAGGGGGATGAAATCCCTTTGGAAAGCGCGTTTCGATATTTTTGATGGTGATACTAATGTCTTAACTATCAGCGAACAAAACCCTTGGGTAAAAGTCTTTGATGCCTTATTACAAGAAATTCCTATTGTCGGTATGTTAAGCGGGTATGTCTTCCATCCTGTTTACCAAGTTTCCCGACCAGACGGGAATGTTGTTATGCGGTTGGAAAAGCAACCTTCTTTTTTATCGAGAAAATTTACTATAAAACAGGTCGATCAACTCAGCGACATTGAAGAGACGCGGGTTTTGCTTAGTATTCTAATGATGATTTTATTGGAGCGCACTCGCGGCTAATTCCATTTTATATTTTGGATTTTAAAACCAAAATACCAACGTGAAGTCTAAAACAAAACTGTAAGTAGAGGGACTTAATAATTTGTAGGAGGAGTAGAGCGATCGCTCTACCCCCCCTACCTTTGTCAATGTTGGGTTTGTCGCTCAATCCAACCTACAAAATAATATTTATTAATTCGGTTGTTCTAGTTATAAAGGAGCGATCGCCTACAATTTTATGCTGAATTTGGATAATCAATCATGTAGAGACGGCGATTTATCGCGTCTGTACAACAAACAACTAGACACCCAAATTTAACTCCCAACCGTTCAGCGTCCCAGTATCCAACTGAGCAAAGTCTACTACCCGCAATTGCCACCTACCCGATGCTGGCACGTTGATCAATTGCCCTAATATTGGTGTACTTTGCACCGAATAAATTGTTTGCAACTGAGTTGCAGAACCCAGTACGCGACTTTGCAACAGCACCGTCCTACCATCAGGAGCAATCAAACTAACCTCTATATCCCCCAAAAAGCTGTGTTCGATATTGACGCTTACTTGAATATCTCGCACTCGGTTGTTATCACTAATTGAAATAGCACTGCTAATACCTTGGGGATTGTCATCGGGAATGGCAACGCGGTTGTCATTACGTCCCTGAACGCGCCGGGAAACTGACCCTTGAACCTTCTGCTGTTGGGCTGCTTGGACAGCTTTAAAAGCATTGACTTTGCCATAGCCAAACCACTGCGAGTAACCGTTGGCATCATAAGTGCCTAATTTTAGACCCAGTTGGGGGTCTGGATCGGTGTCAACAATTTTGTCAGCGGTTTGTTGCAGAATTCGCTTAACGTCCTTGGCGGTAAGATCGGGGTTGGCTGACAGTATAAGTGCGGCTACTCCGGCGACAATTGGACAGGCGCTGGATGTACCGCCGAAGGTTCCGGTGAAGTTGCTTTTGTCGTACCCCGCAGCGCCCATTTGGTCGGTGGTGAATACGCCCAAGCCGGGGAGTGTTATGTCTACTTCGGGGGCGGTAGGAATTAAGCCTGTTTTTTCAAACCACATCCCCGGCGGCGCGTTGTTGCTGGGGGCGCAAACGGATATGCTTGTTCCCCAGTTGCTATAGGCGGCTTTTTTATTGAGGCTGGTAGAGGAAGAAACAGCGATCGCATCTGGATGAACCGTAAAACCTGCTAGCCACTGGGTTGACCCTTTGAGGATATTATCCGGCCAATCGCGTTCGTTAACCGTTCCGTTGGTAGGACGATTGGCATTACCTGCGGCGAAGACTATTACACAACCTTTACCATTGCGTCCAGATGTAGCGGCGCGGGTAAGGGCGGCGCGTTGTCGCAAGGAAAGGGGAAAATATACGGCTGCTGGCCCCCAACTACAGGATATGACCGAAGCTCCATTCTTCACAGCATGGCCAAACACCTGTTCGATGCTTTCATCATCCAAGTATCCTGTAGTGCGGATGGGCATAAAGGCACAACCGGGGGCGACTCCTACTATGCCACTGCCGTTTTCTTCTGCTATTGCTATCCCCGCGCAAGCTGTCCCGTGACTCGGTTCGCCTCCTTCGGGTAAGGGTACGAAGTCGTTATCTTGGAAGTCTTTGGGGGCAACAATTTTGCCCTGACCCTGAAAGTCTGGGTGGTTGATGTCAAAGCCATCATCGGTGACAGCGACGACGATGGAGCGATCGCCTTTAGTTATATCCCACGCTTTCTCAACAAAAATGTGGGAATTACTTGCTATCTGAAATCCCTTGCCGCTGTTGTTAAGATACCACTGTTGCGGATATAAGGAATCTGTGGGGTGGTAATGCTTTTCTTGTCGCACGACGATATTAGGTTCAGCTACAAGTACCTCTGAACGCGCCATCAATCGGTTAGAAATTTTGACAGGATTTTCCCCAGCTTGCTGGGTAACTTGATAAACGAAGGTGTTAGGAATTCCCTCTACTGGTTTGAGCATTTTTAAGCCCAATTCAGCTATAATTTCCTCCCTCTTTTGTTCATCCACCTGCGAAGCAAATTGAATCGTTACTTGGTCGGTCAAGTATATGAGTGTTGCTGGACTATCTTTAAGTTGGTAGACGTGACTAGCAAAGGCAACATCATCTGAAGTTCTTGCCGCCTGCATTGCTTTATCTCGAAGTGCAGGGTCAACTCTAAACTCTTGTAAGGATGGGGATTGTCCGCTTTTTGTAGGAATTTCGCCTGCCCGTTGGGCATTTGGGATTTGCTTTGGTAATTTGGTATTAGGTGAAGTGAGGCGGAGGGTGAAGCGATCGCTTACTTTTTCCAGCGCCAGTTCTTCACCACCCCGCTGTAAAATGTTACCCACGCTTTCTTCGGGTACGCCCGCCACTTGGGCATTTGCTTGGCTAGATTCAGGCGGATTACCAGGGCTGTTCATATAATAAATTACTCCTGAATATTATTTCTTTTTAACTAGCGATCGCCTCTTTCATTTTTTACTAGCTAATTGCTAATTTATTGCTTGTTATTCATAATTTCTAAAACTTTCCTTCCCTCCTCTCCCACTGGGGAGACGCGATAAATCGGCGTCTCTACAATATTCCCTCGTATCATATCCGTTCAATTGACCTGAATAAAAATTTCCCCGCTTCACCGCGTCCCCGCATCAGTCTTAACTAAGGGTATTCAACCGGACACGATATCACTCGCCAATTTCCCATTCCCCATTCCCCATTCCCCATTAATTAATAGGTAGTTCAACTATAAAACAAGTTTCTTTTGATTTACTCTTTACCTGAATTGATCCTCCTAAATAACTTACCAATTTTTGCACCAGCGCCAGCCCCAGACCAGTTCCACCATGTTTCCAGGGGTCGTTACTAGGAATGCGATAAAACTTGTCAAAAATGCGGGGAATTTCAGTGACGGGAATTTCCACACCAGAATTGCTCACGCTTAACTGAATTATTCCCGCTTTAGTACGCGCACTTACTGTAATTTGTTCTTCCGGTGGAGTGTACTTACAAGCATTATTAAGCAACTCTGTGAGAATGCGAGCCAAAATGTACGAATCAGAAATCAGACCAGGAATTTCAGGAGCAATATCAATTTGTAATAGTTGTTGATGTTTCTGTGCTTGATATTCAAAGGGTTCGACTACGTGAGGAATCCAGTCTTGTAAATTAATTAGTGTTTTGTCTAAATCTTGAGCCGCTACATTGAGTTGCTGCAAGTCCAGCAGATCGTCTATAAGCTTTAGTTCCCGTTCGCACTCATCATTCAACAGATCGAGGTAAATAGCACTTGGACTAGATTCTGCATTGAAATTGCCTACTTTAGAACAAGAACCGCATTCTTCATTTATTGATTCCAACATTTGCAGCGCCATTTTCATGTTTGATAAAGGCGTTTTTAGTTCGTGAGAAACGGTCATCAAAAAATCGTCTTTTAGGACGTTAATTTTTTCCATTTCCTTCACTTGAGCTTGTGCAGCTTGGTAAAGCCGAGCTTGACGAATAGCGATCGCGCATTGATTTGCCACCTGCTGTATCAAGCGTATTTCTAACTCATTAAATACATATTCTTTGTTAGTCACTAACCATAAATCGCCCAACACGCCTTGATCGTCAAAAATAGGGCAAGCTAGCGTTGCTAACCGCTCGTAATTACCATCGAGTCGAGCGGAAACTATTTTACAAAATTGCAAATACTGGCCTTGCAGTAGCTGAGAGTATATCTCAGGAAAATTAGCTATTTGCACCACGCGCCCCTGAGATGAGGGCGTTGAAGTTGCATATTCATAACAAATAGTGGAAGTAGCTGCGTCAAGGTCATACAACGCTGTATGGCAGTATTCAACTCCAAGGACAATTGCTAATTCTTGTACAGCTGTTTGCAAAATATTACTTTCGTCGAGGCTGTCGCGCACTTTGTCGGTAATGCGTTTGAGCATTGCTTCAAATTTGAGAGCCTGTTGCAACTGAGCTGTGCGTTCTTGTACCTGAAGTTCGAGGTTTGTGTTGAGCTTAGCAAGCTGTTGATAAAGTTCAGATTGTTGAAGGGCGATCGCAAGCTGTCCTGCCAGTTGTTCTAGCAAATCTATTTCAAATTGGTGCCATTGACGGGGTGCCAAACAGTGATGGGCAATTAGCAGCCCCCACAAGTTTTCCCCTTGTAGAATAGGTACTACCAAATTAGCTCTAATCTGAAATTGAGCCAGTAAATCTACATGGCAAGGAGCCAAACCTGCTGTGTAAATATCCGTTACTGCTTTAATGTAACCCTGTTTATAGTCTTGAACATAGGATTTAGCAAAGCAGAGGTCATGTATTGTTTTTCCCACGATAGAAGTCCAAGCAGAATCTACCGACTCCACTGCAACAACCCCACTCCAGTCTGATTCAAAGCGATAAACAATTGCTCGATCGATTTGAAGAAAATGCCGCACCTCAGTTACTGTAGTGGTGAGAATTTCCTCTAGGTTAAGAGACTGGCGAATGCGAGTTGCGATCGCTCCCATCAGTCTTTCCCGTTCGTGCTGGTATTGTAATTCCGCATTTGCCCGACTAGCTTGAACCAGACGATGCAAGCGCTGACGCAATACTGCCCAGTGGATGGGCTTGGTGACATAATCGGTAGCACCTGACTCAAATGCTCTATCGACAGATGCTTTATCCTCAAGGCTAGTGATCATCAATACAGGCGTGCCAGATGGCATATTACTACTAGCAAGCGCTCGTAATTTGCTACAGCAAGTAAACCCATCCATAACGGGCATCATGGCATCTAGCAACACTATATCGGGACGTTTGCGAGTGAAAGCAGCTATTGCCTCTTCCCCGTTACTAGCCTGTATTACTTGATACCCCTCTTGTTCCATCATGCAGCACAACTGCGTCCGCATAAACCTATCGTCATCGACGATAAGCACGGAGGGGGAATCTTGGTGAGTGGGAGTGAAATTCATACCTGACTCCGGTGGCGTTCCATGTTCAAAGCCGCCTTAACCCTTTCATACTCTGTTTGAATTTCTAACACTTTCACGGATGCAGCTTGAATATTTTCACAGCGGCTCATTGCTTCAATTTTTTTGCACAAATTAGCGAGATTTGTAGCACCAAGGGCAGCACTGCTGGATTTAAGAGTGTGGGATGCGTGATTTAGAGCGATCGCATCTCTTTGCTCAACTCCCGTTAACATTGATTGTAATAATTTTGGCGCATCTTCTAGATAGCAATCAATCAATGTAGTCAGGATGTGCGAGCTGTTTTCTCCGAGTGTTTGACAAAATTCTTGCAGTATTTCCCTATCGATGGAAGTGTCTGCTACCACCTGCCTAGTGCTGAGTGGAAAGTTATCATTAGTTTGCTGCCCAAATCTGGAAATTTCTAAGCTACTCTCTTGTGTGCTGACACCGCTTATGGGCTGACATTTCTTTAAAGCCTCAACCACTTGTGCCATTCTGAAGGGCTTGCTAATGTAGTCGTCCATGCCTGCATCAAGGCACTGTTGGCGATCGCCTTGCATGGCGTTAGCTGTCATAGCAATAATCCGAGGACGCAAACCCAAGGGCCATTCCTGACAAATCTGCCTTGTCGCCTCCAATCCATCCATTTCTGGCATCTGCACATCCATCAGCACCACATCATAAGGTTGACGGCGCAGGGATTCCAGCACTTCTAGCCCATTGCCAGCCACATCTGCTCGATACCCAAGCTGTTGCAGCAGGCACACGGCGAGTTGCTGGTTTATCCTGTGATCCTCGGCTAAAAGAATCCGCAATGGTAAGCTTTGGGAGAGTTTGAGGTCTAATTCACTTAGGTTGGAGGGCGATTTGGTGAAACCAGAGCGTTGGTCGGCTGTAAAGGCTTTTCGCTGCTTCGACATCGCTAGAGAAGCAAAAATAGTGGTTACGGCATTGTAAAGCTGGGATGGTTTAATCGGTTTGGTCAGGTAAGCTGCGAATTTTACCTTATCTACAATTTCTCCCTTCTCTTGCTTGCCCAATGAGGTCAACATTACTAAAGGTAAGTCTTGGCCATTAGGTAACAAGCGTATTTCTGTCGCCAAAGTTAATCCATCCATCTTTGGCATTTGCATATCTAAAAGGGCCATGTCAAATGCCTGCCCCTCACGCAGCCAGCCTAGAGCTTCTTCCCCAGAGGATGCTGCCTGCGTCACCATCCCCCACGACTGTGCTTGCAAGGTCAAAATCTGGCGGTTGGTAGCATTGTCATCCACAATTAACAGTCTTTTTCCAGTTAACTGCGGGGTAGCATTTAGTTCGACAAGCGGGGAATCTGGAGAAGATGGGGCAACTAAGGTGAAATAAAAACTAGAGCCTTCCCTTTGTAAAGATGGGTTTACATACAAGGGCGGTTCCCAATTATCAGGAGGATTTCCTCCTACTACGCCTCTGGTCTCAACCCACAGCCTGCCACCCATGATTTGGCTCAAACGCTGGCTAATAGCTAATCCCAACCCAGTACCGCCATATTCGCGGGTTGTAGCGGAATCAACCTGGCTAAAGGACTTAAACAAACGATGCATCCGGTCTGAAGGGATGCCAATTCCCGTATCTTTGACGGCAAATTGAATTTCGTAAATAGAGGATTGGGAATGAATTGTCCCAATTTCGGAGTCCTTGTAGAGACGCCGATTTATCGCGTCTCTTAATTCCCCATTGCTAATCCCTATAGGAGAAGCTGCGTTCTCCACCCCTCCCTGTTGTACAGCCGAGCGATCGCATCTGGCCTGTTTTGCCGAAACTGTTACTACCACCTCGCCAGTTTTAGTGAATTTGACCGCATTACTGAGTAGATTTACTAAAATTTGGCGCAGTCTAGTCACGTCGCCAATTATCGTGCTGGGGGTTCCTGGCTCGATCAGGTAGGCTAACTCTAAACCTTTTTCACAAGTAGCGGGAGCAACTAAATCCAGGGCACTTTCGATGCACTCTTGCAGGTTGACGGGTTGTTCTTCTAATTCCAGCTTGCCTGACTCAATTTTGGAAAAGTCTAGGATGTCGTTAATGATGGTGAGTAAGGTATCAGCACTACTGCGGATTGTTTCGGCAAAATTTCGTTGCTGGGGCGATAGCTCTGTATCGAGCAATAATCCGGCCATGCCAATTACTCCGTTCATGGGGGTGCGGATCTCATGGCTCATTGTGGCCAAAAATTCACTTTTGGCACGGGTTGCTTCCAGCGCCTGCTTAGTAAGGATAATTTCAGTCTCCACAGCTTTTTTAGCTGCAAGCCGCATCTCCAGTTCATCCATGACGATATCGGCTAAATTTTGGAGAATCTCCTTTTCGGCTTCTGTAATATGACGGGGTTTATGGTCAAGTACGCAGACAGTTCCCAACCTGTAGCGATCGCTTGTCACTAACGGAGCCGCTGCATAAAACCGCAGCCCAAAGTCTCCAGCTACCAATGGGTTAGACAATGTGCGCGGGTCTACTTTAGCATCTAGTACGGCGTAAATATCTTCTTGCAAGATCGCGCTTGCACACAGTCCTGGTTCGCGTCCAATCTCCTGCACTTCTAGCCCATGATGAGATTTAAACCAGATGCGATCGTGGTCAACAATGCTAACAATTGCAATTGGTACGTTAAAGAATCGGGAGGCTAGGGCTGTAATCCGGTCAAAAGCTCCATCAGGAGGTGTGTCCAGAATGTCGTAGCGCCGCACCGCTGCTAGTCGCTCCGCTTCATTTAAGGGAACCATATAAATATACTTGACTAACTTATATTACTTTAGCTGTATAGCCCTCGTGAAATAATCAGCAATAACGCTTAAAGGGCATCATATAAAAACTGAATTCTACTAAGTAATAATGTCCTTAGGGCAATTCGGTTCATTTAAGAGCGAACTGAGGGTTAATTGACTTTTTTACTTTGCCTTTAGCTGGTTTAAATCATGCTCAAAGGCTTCTTGCTCTCGAATAGGTATCTTTAGTAAAAAATACTTATTTTCTCTCAATAATCTGCGATCGCCGTTTTCATTTGACTGGCCTACAGCAAAAATAGTGGAATGAAAGCTGCGCCGTACAAATCCTCATCAATAATATAAATTTTATTTATTCATGATGCTGCAATTTATGACGACCGAAAAATAAATAAGTTTTACAAATTGCTTTGTAAGCTAACAAGCCAAAGAAACTAAAATTCCATACTAAAGATTGAAAAGCAGGGATTAAAAAGAAATTACAATATTGTCTCTTCTGTCACTCTTCCCGGACTCCGGACTCTTCCTCTCCCCGGCGAGTGGAGTTACCTTTAAAGCAGAGGTCGCGGAACTTTCTGGCAATCGTCTAAGTCTAGTTGCGGGCAAGGCTTGGGGAATATCCTTTGCAGTTGTATATCAACCCACTGGGGTCTGGCAATGGTAAGATAACCCCAAGTTTAGCAATTTTGCTGTTTCTGCTCACCCACTAGAATTACTACATGGTATCTTCTGGAACTGGTCGTCGCACTGGCTTTACTTGCCTTTTTTCCTTACCCCTCGCGGGACTAATGGCGCTGATGCCATCGGCGCAGGCTCAAAACAGGGTTCCAGCACTACCAGCACAAGACCCCGGTCAGGCACAGCCCGACTTGACCGACCCCAATAATCTCCGCCCGTTGAACCAGGATGGTAGCATTCTGAGTTTGCAGGGTGGACAGCGTTTAATGGCTGAGGCTGTTAATGCGGTTGGGTCACAGAACTATGCTGCGGCTGGCAAAAAACTTCAGGAAGCCCGCCAGGTTTTTAATCAGTTATCTAATTTCTACCAACAACTATCCACGAGTTTCTCAGGCATTGACAATCGGGTTTCTGACGATAACCGCAAAAAAGCTCTTGATACTGCCCAAATGCGGGATGACGCTACCTATCAGCTGGCACTCGTACACCGGGCGCAAAATCAGCCAGAACTGGCAGTGCCTTTGTTGATTCAGATCATTCGCAGCCAAAATCCCACCCGCGACTTAGGCAAAAAAGCTTACCAGCAGTTGTTGGAACTGGGGTTTGTAGATTCTCCCTTTCCTCGCGCTAGCGAATCTACCTCCTCAACGCCTTCGCCAAAACCTTCGTCAACGCCTTCGTCAACGCCTTCGTCAACGCCTTCGTCAACTCTACCCAAACGCTAAATTATACTTATGGGTGTTGTAGTGCGGTAAGGGCGGCTTCGGTTTCTTAGCACGTCTGCTGTCTGCCCGCGAAAATTAAGCCGCGCTTTGCCCCCTACAAAAATTGAAGTATAACGGGAGTTTTAATGGTTAGCCCAGCTCAGGTAGAGACAATGATTAAGGCAGCATTGCCAGATGCTCACGTGCAGGTTCAAGATTTAACTGGCGGCGGCGACCATTATCAATTAGTAGTCGTATCATCCCAGTTTGAAGGCAAGAGCCTCGTGCAGCAACACCAGCTAGTCTATAAGGCGGTTGGGCAAGCAATGGCTACAGAAGCTATTCACGCGCTAACTTTCAAAACCTACACTCCTCAAACTTGGGAGGCTGCTCGTCAGGTTGTTTAAGCTCAAGAAGGCGCCGCTTCTGTCAACCGCCAGTAAACTAGAAATAAAGGACTTGAAGGCAGAGATTATGACACCAGAAGTTAAAGAGCAGATTGACAAGTTGCTAAAAGAAGACAAAATTGTAGTCTTTATGAAGGGCAACAAGCTGATGCCCCAGTGTGGTTTCTCAAATAATGTAGTACAAATTTTGAATACACTGGGCGTCCCTTACAAAACTGTTGATATTTTGGAAAACTCCGAAATTCGCCAGGGCATTAAGGAATATTCCAGCTGGCCGACAATTCCCCAAGTTTACATTAATGGCGAGTTTATCGGTGGCTCAGATATTATGATCGAGCTTTACCAGAAGGGAGAGTTGCATCAGCTGGTAGAAGTGGCGTTGGCTTCTTAAAGTTTAGATTTTTCTCCGCTAATAATCCCCTCAGATTATCTTGAAAATCAAGATAATCTCAGGGGATTTTCATGTCTTTGCTGACGCGATCGCACTTGTAATAAGTTAAAAGCTAAACTATACAAATGACTGCGCCAGCTCAAACCTAACGATGCTTTATGATTTTTTGCCGATCGAAAAACTTCTTCCCTAAAAGATGTTGGTCAGAGAAACTCTGACCTTTTAACCAATTAAAGCCATTGCGATGAATTAGTAGTAGCCTGATTCTCGTTCTGGCTGGGTCATTTCAAAGTTGGATGGGTCGTAGAGGTAGCGCGTGACTTCTTCCTCTAAGCGGTGAATGAGATAGGGTTCGAGGGCGCTACTGTGTCGCATGGCAGCTAAATAGCCATCTACATACAGGCGCAGGTCATCGAAGCGATAACCCCGGTTCCATTGTTCGACGAGGGCGTCGGTAAGTTTTTGGTAGTAGCGGATGGTTAGAGTATCTTGTAGCATGGTAGGGCCTCGAAATTTCGCGATCGCTGCAATAATTTTTGTTGTGCTTGTGGTCGATAAAAATCAATTATTCTTAAGGCTGGGTAAGACAAGAATTTCCTGCTTCGACTTAGGAAATTTGTAAGTCGGGGTAGGTTAATATAACTCCTGCTACCTCTCCCAGTCAATCTTGATAAAGGTTTCCTCAAAGATGCCATGCTTTGGTGGCATGGGGTTGCGAGGATGGCTACAACGTCAGTTTTTAGGGACAATTGCAGGCGCGATACCTAGTAGGAGATAGGAATCTATAATTTAGCAGAGGTTTAACAAAATTCCCTGCCGTCATATCAGCTTTTTTAAGGTTCTGGGCGGATAAAGGAGTGCATACAATCCTCGCGAGAGTGCTAGGCACGCGCTTCGCGATCGCACAGACGGCTGATATTTTTCCCTATCATAGATGCCCCACCTAGTTCGCTTTTAGGATAGCAACCTAGATCGAATGATGCTGGCCGTCAATCCCCATACGGGAGATATAGGTGAAGACTCGATGCATTCTGTCAAAGTTGCCTTTATAAGTCTTTGATTCAATCGTAGTAAAGTACACCATCGGCGTCATGCACCAGTTGGGCTATTTCTACCATTTCTCCAGAGGTATTGCTTCAGGGCTTACCAAGTTTGGGAGTAGCAGGGACATCGCCCCCACAGCCTTCTTCAAGGTTATTTTTGTAAAGCAAGGATTCTGGCGTCAAATCCTTAAGAGCGATCGCCTTCTTGTTAACCTTCGTTAAGTTTATTGTACTAATTATTCTTTGGCGCAAACAATTTTCATAAATCGTTGGCGATTATTTTTCTTTGCCCTGCTCCCTATCTTCTACTCTTGCAGCTCAGAGTAACAGTTGTTACAAAACCATGACAATTGGTTTGTTAACCTGAGACTCACCAGCTTGAAGGGAAGTATCATAGTGTCCTCGGTTTGTATTCAAATCATCGAGGGAAATCCTCACCTGCGATCGCTACTGGGCTGGCACTTACAGCAAACAGGCTACTGGGTGTGTCAATCCGCTGGCCTGACTCACGCTAGGGAGATGTTTTACAGTCGCCAACCCACGCTCGTCATCCTTGACTCCGACCTGCCCGATGGCGATGGCGTAGAGTTCTGCCGCTGGCTCCAACAACAGCGACATTCGCTTATATTGATGCTTTCTGCCCGCAACACAGAAAGCGATATTGTCACAGGTCTGAAAGCCGGAGCCGACGATTATCTGACTAAGCCCTTTGGGATGCAAGAATTTCTGGCACGGGTAGAAGCTCTAATTCGCCGCATCCGCGTCACTTCAGCACCAGCTTCGCTGGACTATGGCGACCTCAAAATTGACTTAGTGCAGCGTCGCGTCCGCTTTAAAGAAGAGTTCATTGACTTGACTCCCCAAGAATTCAGCCTGCTTTACGTCCTCGCTCAAGCTGGGGGAATACCGCTGAGTCGTTCCGAACTGCTGCGCCGCGCATGGCCAGACGCTATTGATAACCCGCGTACTATAGATACCCACGTCTTGTCACTGCGTAAGAAAGTTGAAAATGACCCGCGACAACCCAGCTTAATTCAAACTGTCCGTAACGTGGGGTATCGGTTCAACCCAGAAATTATCAATACAGCAGTCACTTCTCAACGGTCGGCGGTCGGCTGAACTTCGCCGCACAGCTTAACTTCGGCATTCTAGAGCGCCCGTCAACTAATAGTTGGCGGGTGTTTTTAATTTTTCGGCGCGATCGCCCCCAGCAACCCTTAACCGTCAATTAACCATGCAGGGGATGTTTTAGCTGCCAACCAAACAACGTTTGCTCTAACCAAAGCAGTATCTATAGCAAAAATTATTAAATTGTTGCATTTTTCTTAAAACTCTGTTACATTTATTTACATAAGGCAACAAAGGAAATGCAGCTATGAAGACAATCGACGAAAGAGGCATACTGAACAACTATGCAAATGAGCCTGTAGTCTACGTTGCAACGTACCCAACAGCAGACGAGCAGCGTCGCTATGCCTTGGAAAGCGTAGCAGCCATCGTATTAGTCAGCTTGGTGTTGTTGACAGCATTTGGGATCAACTAAAACATCCCCTGTATTAATGACTCGGAAATTTAACAAATAAGGAGATTTTCTGATGAAAACTAATTATGAATTTGATAGTCGCTTTTCTTATGCATCGACAGTTTTTAACGCTGACTTCAACAACTTTGCACCTATTAATGCCAATCAAGCTTGGTCGCTATTCTTAACCGCTGGTCGCAACGATGCAGCACTGGGAGATAACCCAGAAGTGGGGCGATTCTTCAACAATATACTCAAAGCTGTTGCATTCACAGCAATTATTTCACCATTTATTTTCCGCACTTTCTAAAGCAAAAATAGCTAACCCAATAATAAAACCCCAGTCTGTTGACCGGGGTTTTATTATTTTAGATGGTCGATTTTAGATTGAAAAAATTCTGGCTGCTAAGTTAAGAATTGGCTAAAATTAACTCCATTCCTCAGCCGCTTTAGCTTCAGCCTGAATTAAAGTTTCGCGTAACTTAGGCCAATTCATCTGCTCAGAGGGAGTGTCGCTAATTAAACTGCCATCTTGCAAATAAAGCACGCGGGTAGAAAACTGTTGAGCTAGATCTAGCTGGTGATTTACCATCAAAATCGTAGTGTTTCCTTGCTGGGAAAGTTGAGTTAAAACTTGCACGACGTGAGAGGCGCGACCAGCATCAAGGGCAGATGTCGGCTCATCTAATAATAAGATTTTGGGTTGCGCTACTAAGGCACGACCTAGAGCCACTATTTGCCGCTGTCCTAGTGATAGCTGCAACTCCGTCCGATTTAGCCAGTCTTCTGGTATACGCAGTTGCTCCATCCAGGTTATCAGCCGTTGCTGAATTACGGATTTGGCGACACCCTGCAAAACTAGCGGATAAGCTAAAGTCTCCCCAACAGTCATCCCTAACAGCTTCGGTTCTTGAGGAAGCAACATCACCTGTCGCCGCAACTCGATAACTGGGATTTGACGATAATCTTGATTTTCTAGATAAATTGTCCCGCTGGTGGGTTCGCTGAGTCGGTTCAACAGCCGCAATAGCGAACTTTTCCCAGCGCCAGATGGGCCGATAATAGTAATGCGCGATGCTAGCATCTCCGTAGAAGGAGCGCCCCCATTCACCTCAAAAGAAATATCTTTCAGCAGGTATTGGGAGCCTACTGGCGCGGCTAGACTAACTTGTTCAAGGCGTAACAACTTTGTGTCTTTGTCGTTCAAAAAATTATGTTAATTTCCCTAGACTAACAGCAGTCCAAATTGTCCAACTATCAACAAAAAACAGCAACAGCGTAAACGTCAACAAAATAAGATACATCCAGGGTTGCGCCAAAGGACGGACATCACTTGTATCAATTCCCGTCTTATTTTGTACCAGTTGGACTAACTTAGAAAAGCCAACCACGCGCATCGGTAATAAATAACCCTGTCCCGAATGGCTGACAAAATAGTAAACTATTCCCCCTTGTCCAGTGGTGCGGAGTTTTAAATCTTTAACTTCTGTCCAAGGTAACTCCCAACCCTTACGAAAAAAACGCGGAACCCAACGGGGATAACTTACTTGGATTTTTTGCTCATCCAAAATTACCCTTTCGCTCAACGCACCATACAACGCCACAAAACCAAAGCCAATTCCCAGCCATAGTAACGCTGGCGGCACTAGCGATGCTGTTACTTGGGACAAAAACGGTAGGGGAATTGTCAGCGCCAGATATAGCGCCATTAGGGTGATGCGAATTAGGGGAGAAATGCGAAATATAGAAGGTAATTCGGCCTGAAATTCAAGGTTTGTTGACACAGCTAATATTTATACAATTTCTACGAAATTTATAGGTTAAGTGGGCAATCATAGCCGTGTCAAGGTGACTGTTGATGGGTGAATACCACAAACCACTAAAGTAATTAACTTGACCTAGCTGGAGAATAGCAGCTTTTTGGTGTACTGTACTTGGGCGTTTGCTTCAAAAATGCGATGTATTTGCTGTGGTGCAACGATGTTCTCCCTTAACCCTTGCACCATGACACTCACCGGACTCTCTTGCACAAACCGCTTAAATATTGCACGTAGCACTTACCCTGTTCTCCTGTGGTCTTTATTTCGTTGATATCGCGCAGTTCCCATATCCTATCAACAGTCAGCTTGACAGGGCTAGCTAGGCATTTTCTACGCTAATGCTGCGCTATTTGCGACCCCTACGTTTAGTGTCTTCGTGCCAGTAAGCCGTCAGAATTTGCTGATTTTGCAGCCCTGCGACACAGACGACTCGCAGCCCTCTAAGAACATCAATAAACCGCCAGTAAGGAGTATGCTGCAAGCTTTTGTCTTGAAGCGTGAAGGTAAGTGCGCCATGACTGGTTTGCATTTCTCCATACATTACGGCAATTTGAATCATGGCGTTGCTGATAGCCCTCTGCTGCTGCCTGCGTTGCAGATGATTGCAATCTTTGCTCTTACATACAGGTGTGAGAGTGCCAAGATGATTCATATTGGCATCACTCTCCATGATTTGACTGATCTGCCTGTTCTTGTGCATATTATTTTCCTCTTAAGCTTATAGTTCCAGAATATAGGGGTAAATTTCCAACGTACAGAGACAATAAGGACAGATGTTACTTTTTGTATCTGCCTCTAAATGCACTTGGGGATGATTTGAGGTTGAGGGGTTGCTAAAAGCATTGCCAAAGACGCGATCGCGTTGGGCAGCTTAAGCTTATGTAACATATTGTCGGTAGGCTAATAGTCTGCAAACCCTAACAATCAGCTCGTGTAGTAATGGCTCATCTCGTGAAGCAACACCCGCAACCGCTGGCAATCTCGCAATAAGAACTGGGACTGCTTCCCAACCTGGATTGTACTTATATTTCAGGATTGCAATGGCGCAATAGTACTTGCGAGCCTTCCTAGCAGTTTAGCAATTGATGTAACAGCTTTTCTCGAACGGCTGGCAATTTAGGCTAATAATATAGAGTAAATAAAAAATATTTATTAACAAGACCCTTAACAGCAAATCTTATTTTGTTGTTAATTGCGAACTCCTAAAGCAGTGCTGGCGCGATCGCATTCAAATAAGGAATAAGTGCATAACCTATGCACTCTGCTAACCTTGGCGGAACTGCATTCCCGATTTGCCACATTGCTTTCTTCATCGAGCCTGCAAAAATAAAAGTGTCGGGAAATGTTTGCAATCTAGCCATTTCACGAGCAGAAATGACGCGGTTAAGATATGGATGAATATGAGTACCGCCGTGATTTTCTTTAACAGTCATGCTTGGTTTACCAGGATATTGACGCTTGAAAGCATCAACATAACTTTCATATAAAGAACCGCCTGGGGGAACTTTGGCAATGCGTTCTATAAACTCAGGTGAATGCTTAGTCCACTCGTGGTTTATTTCTGGTATGGAAGTATATGGTGGTAAATCGGAAATAGCTAACTCAATAGGTTTATATTGGTGAGGAAATAATTGAGCTTTTGGATATGGGTTAGGCATCCCAAATCGGTTGGCAATAAAAATAGCTCGCGGGCGAATTTGCGGAACGCCATAAGCAGCAGATTCAAGAATTGCAACGGAGATATGGGGATAGCCTATAGATTCAAACTCCTCGCAAATTGCGCGGTATACAGCACCTTGCTGCATTGTGAGAATTCCCGGCACGTTTTCCATAACAACGTACCAAGGACGTATCTCGGAAACGACGCGCACAAATTCTCGAAATAGACGATTGCGAGGGTCATTAGGATCGCGTTTTCCTGCAACCGAGAAGCCTTGACACGGTGGCCCGCCTACAACAAGATGGACTTCGGGAGAAGCAATTTTTTCAAGGAATTTTTGCGAATTAAAGTTTTCAATATCTCCGCAAAAATGATGACATTGGGGGAAGTTTTGTGTATGAGTTGCCAGCGCGATCGCGTTTATTTCAACACTTGCTATTGGTCGAAATCCTGCTTGAACTAAACCTTGCGTGATTCCTCCCGCACCGCAGAAAAGATCTACAAAATTATAGCTAGATGCTGGCGGGGTTGGCGGTTCAATATCAATGAATATTTTGTAGCGATCGCTGTTATTTATTTCTAGTTCGCGTTGGATGCGTTCGTAACGCCCTAACTTTGCTTTCTTCTGATTTAAAGCAGGTTTTTGTTCTCCCCCACTGGGGGAAAAATAGGGTGGCTTTGATTCCATCTTTTCTTCTGCTGAACTAGACTAATTTTGAAAGGGATGCCTTTTTCAAAAGGGAGCGATCGCTTTCCACACTCACAACCCCAACGCCCTTCTTAAAGCAGCATCAACCCTATCCATCACTGGACAAGCGCCAATTTTTCTGTCCACTTCCCGATCTACTACAGTAGCCAGATTATCAGCCACCACAACTGAATCCTTCAACAATCCCATCTGTTGACCAACATCACTATCTTTCTGAATCGGAACTCGCGTTGCTCCCGTTCTGCTCAGGTTAGAGGTGATGAGTGCGACAATTCGTTGGGGGACTCCTGTACTAATATCATCCGATTGAACTATCAACGCTGGACGCTTCTTATATGTCCGCAAGTCCGAGCTAGGATAGCGGACAAGAATGACATCACCGCGCTTATAGCTCATCGTAAGCTTCCATTCCCGGTGCTTCCCAATCTTCCTTAAAATTCATCAGGCGATAGTACGTCTCTTTAGCTTCTGCTCCTGACCAACCTAAATCGGAAATTAGCAATTCGCTGTCAGTTTGCGAGAATTTAGTCGCAATATTTTCTTTATCCACTGACTCTTCTATAGGTTGGTTTTCAATGTTATGGCTTTGCATCAATTTTCCTTTCTAAATATTATCAATTTGCTAAATAACGCCGCAAGAAACTTTCCAAAGATTCCATTTTCATGGTGAAAATAGACTCCAGATTCGCAATATCCTCCGGCATACAGAAAAATTCATTGTCCAGCAACGTCCGCAGAGTACCCAAACCTTTATAAACCTTGGGATTTAATAACCCCACTGTACTCCGCACCCCATCAAACACAAACATCGGCGGGTTAATGACAACTGGATCTCTGTTAAAAATCCGGCTAAAAATCCGGGGAATATCCTCGCGCTGTAAAATATCTGAACCGCCAACAGGCAAAATTTTATTGCGTGCCCCTTCAACTGTTAGCGAATCTACAGCAATCCGCGCTAAGTCGTCGGTACTAACAATAGAAGTGCGGCTTTTCGGGTCGCCAATTAACAGATAAATCCCAGTTTGACGAAAATTTTCTGCTAGTGGCAACAGATTTGAGGCAAAACCAGAAGGGCGCAAAATGGTGTAATTCAACCCACTTGCTATCAAGTATTTTTCTACTTCCCGCTTTGCCTTAAAAGTCGGTGCATCTTCATAGCCTCTGTCAGCACCCAATACGGAGATGAAAACAAAATGTTCGACACCAGCTTCTTTGGCTCTATCGATTAATTCAATATTTGCTCTATAATCTACCGCTTGAGCATCACCATTTGATCCGTGAGCGCTAATAATGTATTGAGTATTTTGACAAGCTTTCTGAATATCTTTGTCTTGTCGCAAATCGCCAATAAATATTTCCGCACCCCGCTGTTCAAATTCTCCGTAGCGAGAGGTGAGGCGAACAAATGCCCGCGCCGGAATTTCCTGCTCTCGAAGCCGCCGCACAATCCGGCGTCCGAGTCCTCCTGTTGCTCCAGTTACTAAAACCATGATGTCAACTCAAAACTAAAAATTTAAAATTCAAAACTCTACAATTACCGGGGTATGATCGCTTGGTTGCGGTAACTTTCTCGGTGCTTTATCAATTGTGCAACTAATTGCTCGTTCGTAGATATCGGGGGTGAGATAGTGATGATCTATCCGCCAACCCCAGTTTCGCCGGAAAGCCGCAGCGCGATAGTCCCACCAACTGTAGTGTCCTGCTTCTAGGGTAAACTTGCGAAACGCATCTGCCAAACCCAATTCTAAAATCGAGTTTAAGGCTTGCCGCTCTAAATCGGAAGCCATGATGCGGTTTTTAAAGGCTGTTGGTTCGTAGATATCCCTGTCTTCTGGGGCAATGTTGAAATCGCCGCAGACTACCATAGGGGCGGGGAGGAGGGCTTGCAGATATTCGCGCAGCACTTTCAGCCAGCCCAGCTTGTAATCATATTTGTCGCTACCTACCGCTGAACCATTAGGCACGTACAGGTTAACAATACGGATACCATCAACAACGCCAGTTAGTACCCGCTTCTGTTCGTCTAAATCTGATGTACCGAGAATAGGAGAAAATCCTTGAGTGACATCCTCTAAGGGTGTCTTGCTGAGGATGGCGACGCCGTTGTAAGATTTCTGTCCAGAAACGTAGAGGTGATAGCCTATTTCTTCAAGGGGCGATCGCGGGAAATCTTTGTCCACCACTTTCGTCTCTTGCAGACACAGGACATCTATAGGGTTATCCCCCAACCACTGCACTATATGCTCTAATCGGGTGCGTACTGAGTTTACATTCCAAGTAGCGATTTTCATGTCTTGGGCTAGGCGAAGCAAGTCGGGTAGTGTTCGCCCACATATTAGCAGTTATTAAAGGGCGATTCGCTTTCGCGATAGCTACGCTTTACGCCCATCTTCCCGGATACTGCCAAATGATGCGAGTATTTGTATTTGAACAATTTACTTATAAAATATTTGGCGTGTATATATTTTAATTTATCCTATGCTAAACAAGACAAAGCTAATTTTTATATCCTTATTTTTGGTAACTTTGTGTAGTGCTTATTTTGTATCTCAGCATATCTCTAACGCTAAAAATTCAACTCCTTGCCGTCCGCAAAGTCTGACTTTTACTAGAGTAAATAACGAAGGTAACAAAGACGCTCGTGCTGGGAACTATGTCATTATATTTAACCCAAAATCCCCTGAATTAGATTTTAAAGTTAGTCTCGCTTTAGCACATGACATTTATGCTAAAAATGCTAACGGCGTCCTTCGTAAAGAATATGTACCTAAAAGATTCCGTGAAATCATAGCTGATAATAATGCCAAATTAAATGGTAAATTACCCATTGCTGCAATTAATGGCGATTACATCGATCCTGAGAATAAACCCCAAGGGCTAAATATTTCTAGGGGTGTAGAGTATTCAGGTGCATTTAAAGATAAGCGGTCTTCCTTCGGAATTTCTGGAGGTAAACCACAACAACGCCAAGCTACTATTCAAGTTGGCAGGAGAAAGGATAATTTTCTCAACTATAACCTTGTAGGAGGTAATGGAAGATTTTATCGGGATGGCAAGTTTAAAGATATTTGTAAAGATTTGGGAGAATATGCCTGCAAGCAGGAAGTTAGCCGTTCTATGGTAGCTATTACTTCTAAAGGATATGTAGTTTTGCTCGTTAACAATTCTGCGCCTAATCAACAACTTTACCCAGATAAATTTGATAATGTCCTTGAAGGGATAGCTGGAAATTACTGTTTAGGCAATATTCAGGAAGGGATGTTATTTGATGGAGGTTATTCTACAGCAATTTATTTTAAAGATAAAATATTTGTTGAGAATTTAAATCCGATTGGATCGGTATTCTTAATTTACAAAAAGTAAGGTGGGCATTGCCCACCCTACAAGTTAAATCGTGCAATTCAAATCCCCAGCTTTTTGGCTGAAGCGGAGATTCTCGCGGTAGTCTACTCGACAATCAATCACGGCTGGTACATCCTGTGCTAAAGCGTCTTTTAACATGGGAATGAAGTCAGCAGTTGATTCAATCCGATAGCCTTTTAATCCCATACTTTCTGCAAATTTGACAAAATCGGGATTGCTGAACTGGATAAAGGATGACTTGCCAAATTGGTTGTGCTGCTTCCACTCAATTAAGCCATAACCGCCATCATTGAAAATTATGGTGACGAAGGGCGTACCGACACGCAGGGCTGTTTCTAATTCCTGGCAATTCATCATAAAGCCGCCGTCGCCAGATACAGCTACAACTTTGCGGTTGGGATGAACCAATTTAGCCGCGATCGCTCCTGGAATCGCAATCCCCATCGCCGCAAAACCATTAGAAATCAAACAGGTATTAGGGCGATCGCAGTGATATTGACGCGCCATCCACATCTTATGAGCGCCCACATCAGAAATAACAATATCCTCTGGCCCCATCACCTGTCGCAAGTCATAAATTAGCTTCTGAGGCTTAATTGGAAAACCATCATCATTGGCATACTGTTCGTAATCCGCTCGAATATCTTCCCGTAATTCTAAGGCGTAAGGTTCTGGTTTGCCGTGCCTGTCCGTTCGTTTCAAAATTTCAATTAGGGAATCGGAAATATCGCCTACAACTTCCACTATGGGGATATAGCTACTATCAATTTCAGCAGGAGTAGCGCCAATATGAATGATTGGAATCTTGCCTTCTGGATTCCACTTTTTAGGCGAATATTCAATCAAATCATAACCAATCGCAATTACCAAATCAGCCTTTTCAAAGGCGCAAGTTATGTAATCTCGCTGTTGCAATCCTGTCGCCCACAACGCTAAAGGATGGGTGTAGCGCATGACGCCTTTACCCATAAAAGTATTTGCCACTGGAATATTCAACATCGTGGCAAATTCAGTTAGGGCATCGCTAGCTTCTCCTCGAATTGCGCCATTGCCCACCAAAATTAGCGGATTTCTTGCGCTAGAAATTGCCTCAGATGCTAGTTCAAGAGTTCGGAAAGAAGCGAAAGTTTTCGAGCGCGAGTCTTTATTCAAAGGTTCGCCCGTTACTGGCATCGCCGCAATATTTTCTGGCAAATCGATGTGAACCGCACCAGGCTTTTCACTTTGAGCGATTTTAAAAGCTCTGCGGACAAGTTCGGGCGTAATGCTGGGGCGAACAATTTGGGCGCTCCATTTAGTAACTGGCCCAAACATCGCTACCAAATCGAGATATTGGTGGGATTCAATGTGCATTCTGTCGGTTCCCACTTGCCCGGTAATGGCTACTAAGGGAGCGCCGTCTAAATTAGCATCGGCGACGCCAGTCATTAGATTAGTAGCACCAGGGCCAAGCGTGGAAAGGCACACTCCTGCCTTGCCCGTTAGACGCCCATAAACATCCGCCATAAAAGCAGCGCCCTGCTCGTGACGAACGGTAATAAATTTAATCGAAGAATTTTTAAGAGCTTCGAGTACGTGCAGGTTTTCTTCACCTGGAAGTCCAAAAATGTACTCGACTCCCTCGTTTTCTAGACACTTTATCAATAGTTCAGCTGTGTTCATTTGTTTCTCAGGTTGGCCCATTTGACTTTCCCCCCACTTCCCTTAGCTATTAGCAAATTGATGTATGATTTTAGATTGGTGGAGGTCGGAGTTTCTCCGCTTCCAATGATTTTGGATGTATCACCAATCTAAAATCTAAAATTTCAAATCGCGTTGACTGCTATCACTTCACCCAAACGCTTTTGACATTGACAAATTCGTGAATACCCTGGATACTTAATTCGCGTCCATATCCGGAACGCTTGATACCTCCAAATGGCAGACGCGGATCGGATTTGACCATGCCGTTGATAAAGACGGCTCCAGCTTCGATTTCATTAATTAAGCGATCGCGCTCCTCTTCTACGTTAGTCCAAGCGCTGGCTCCCAAACCAAATGATGTATTGTTAGCCATAGCGATCGCCTCATCAATATCCGCTACCCTGAATAGCAGCGCCACTGGCCCAAAAAATTCTTCATGACTGGCAGGGCTGCCTTCTGGAATGTCCGTTAAAATTGTTGGCAGATAAAAATTCCCAGCCCTATCCGATAACGGCTTCCCCCCTGTAAGAACTTTTGCCCCCATCGCCGCGCTTTCTTGAACTTGTTTGTCTAAGTCTTTGAGAATTGATGGAGTTGCCAGCGGCCCTAAGTCTGTTTCCGGATTCATAGGATCGCCTACTTTCAAGGCCTGAAGTTTTTCCACCATGCGACGTTCAAATTCATCAGCTATGGCTTCAACGACGATAAACCGTTTCGCAGCAATGCAAGATTGACCGGTATTGATCATCCTGGCTGTAACCGCAGTAGATACAGCAGCTTCTAAATCCGCACTCTCTAGGACAATATACGGGTCGCTACCCCCCAATTCCAAGACTGTTTTTTTAATTTGTTTCCCTGCGGCGGCGGCGAGGCTCATCCCCGCGGGTTCGCTTCCTGTAAGTGTTGCGGCCTTAACACGCTCGTCGTTAATTATGAGTTCAACTTTATCTGCACCTACGAGCAAAGTTTGAAATACCCCATCTGGGAAACCTGCCCGCTGCATAATTTCCTCAATTGCCAAAGCACACTGAGGCACGTTGGAGGCGTGTTTGAGCAATCCGACATTGCCAGCCATTAATGCTGGTGCTGCAAAGCGAAAGACTTGCCAGAAGGGAAAATTCCAAGGCATTACGGCAAGTATTACGCCGAGGGGCGCATATCTCACAAAACTATGACTGGCATCGGTTTGGGCTGGTACGTCGGCGAGGAATTGGGCGGCGTTTTCGGCGTAGTAGCGGCAAACTGAAGCGCATTTTTCTACTTCTGCGATCGCGCTTTTCACAGTCTTTCCCATTTCCAGGGTCATTGTTTTCGCGAAGCGATCGCGATCGCCCTCTAATATATCCGCTGCTTTTTTCAGCCATTCCCCCCTTTGTTCCATTGGCGTTTGGCGATACTGCACAAATGCCTGTTGTGCCTTTTCTAGCTTGAGTAAAACTTCCGCATCTGTAAGCGCATTAAATGTCTTGATAGTTTCCCCAGTTGCTGGGTTAATTGTAGCGATCGCCATTATATGAAGCCTCCAATACTAAATTGACTGGGCTAGTAATTATACTCAGTCATTTTTACCTTTCTAATCTTTAAGATCAGACTAATATTGTATTTTGCGAACCATATCTCGCTTTTATGAATGCAAAGCTCCCTTACAATAGTTGTAGGTTTTTAACAAAATTTTTATATTTTTGTAATTTTTATGTAGAATAACGAGTAATGTAGTATTTTCAATTCGCTTGACCCGTCTTTTCCGATCCATAAGCAACCACAATCAACCTTGTGGATCAAAACGAGCCGGTCCTTTACAAGCGCCGCACAGCCGCTTGGGGAGTGCCTCGTCAATTGTTGTGATGAGGATGAACGCCAATACACGACTTCCCACAATATAGGAGGGGTAAATTGGAACTTTCCCACCGTAGCGGAACAAAATTTTCCATCGTCGGCGGTCAGACCTGTCTGGATAGAGGTAGCCAGGTCTTGGCTGTCGATGATGATGAAGACAACTTGCTCCTAGTAACTTACGCTCTCGAACCGCTAAATTGCTCTATCATTACCGCTGGAGATAGTCAGACTGCTCTAGAAAAAGCACAACAGTACCAACCAGATTTGATTTTGTTAGATATTCTGCTTTTCCGCTCCAATGGTTTGGACTTTCTGCATCAACTTAGGAAAGATCCAAAAACCATGAGTATTCCAGTTGTGGCCGTTACTGCTATGGCAAGGCCAGAAGACAAAGAGCGAATTCTGATGGCAGGCTGCAATGACTACATCAGTAAGCCCTATATGCTGGAGGATATGGAAGCGATGGTTTGCCGTTATCTCAAGGGGACAGCGGCGCTTTGTTGACTTTGGTTATGGAGTCACAATGGCGAAATTCGGGCACTTGCTCTAAAACAGCGATCGCGCCCAGGCGACCTGTTTCTAAAGTGGCATCGCTGAGCAATTCCACGACAGATAGCCCCATCACTTCTTGAATCAACGCCTTCATATGCGGTTGAAAGGCTTTGTATAAATCAAACCGGACTTTTGAGGCCAACTCCGCATTCCCGTTATTAACTAGAAGTTGCTCGGCTGGAGTTACAGAACCCTCAATAACAATAGCCAACTTTTCATCAAATAGTTGGCAAGTTACTTTCGCGGGTTGGTGTTCCAGACAAGTTCGGTACAAAGCCTGGATACGCTGCGCGAGCAATCGTTCTATTTGCTTGCGTGTCAGTTGAGATGTTTCCATATGCCTTGGCCTAAAATGTCAAGTAAAGCAACAATTGCTGCTTGTTTGTATAGATATTTACACTGTAGTCATAGGTAATAGTCCAACCACTTATCTATGGGTATATTCTCAACTACATCCTTTGAAAGAGAATAGTATATCTTGGGGGAGAAGGGCGATCGCCTGCGCGTGGCCAAAGCCTAACCTGGCTTTTGTTTCAGCTTCTCAAGTCCTTTGAAGGAGGCGAAGTCCTTTAACAAAAACTAACTTATAATATTAGCTTTTCCTACCTACCAGACAATATGATACCCCAGCCCGCTCTTGTAGATAATGATTCTAAGTATCGTTTAAAATATTTTATACTTAATATTTAATTTCCTGCCCAAAAAGACGGAAATTTTGGCTAATTTTTGCCTAAATATGCAACATCTTGGGGATTTACAGTAAAATATACTTACTAGCTAAATGTATTCTATTTTGATCTCGCCCATTGTCTGGCACGGGCTAACGCTGCAACACCAGCAAGGGATGACATCAGTTTAGAATCTAACATCTCGAATACGAGCCAGTCTTTTTTTAAGCGCCCCTCAGCCGCTTGAGGAATGCCTCGTCCACCTTTCTGTTGAGGCTTCCCTCTTGAACTCCATGACTTACCTTGAACAGACCGTGGATATGGAACTTTCTCGCGGTAGCGGCCAAACTAACATTGACAAACAGCGATTAGTTTTGGCAGTAGATGACAATGAAGATAACTTAATGTTGATAACGTTTGTCTTGGAGCTGTTCGGTTGCTCGTTTATCAGTGCCTCAGATGGCCAGACTGCTCTAGCTTTAATACAAGATAACCATCCAGATTTGATTCTGCTTGATATTATGTTGCCCGACTTGGACGGCATAGAATTTGTTAGCCGTTTGAGACAAAATCCGCGCACAAATATGATTCCAGTGATAGCAGTAACGGCTATGGCAAGAACAGAAGACCGCGATCGCATTCTATCGGCAGGCTGTAATGATTACATCAGCAAGCCGTACATAGTTGACGATCTTGAAGCCCTGCTCCGACGCTATCTCAGTTAAATAAATGTTTTTTTAACCTTAATTGTTGATATATCAAGTCTAGGCGGTTTGTTATAAGAATATGGGTGAGAAGGGCGATCGCGTGATGGGTGATTTTATTTACCCCAAGCCAACGGCCTATCGACTATAAACGAAGTAATAATTACCGACGTGATATTAGGTGTTTGGTGTTAGGTGTTGAGTGTTGAGTGTTATGCCCGCGATTAAAATCGACAACCGCAAATACAAGACTCAAGACATAAGACCCAAGACCGTACTTTTGAGATTTAGGTGGGATTGCGAATTTGAGGCGGAGCAGCCAAAACAGCAATAGTGCCTGTCCGGGCTGTTTCTAATTTAGCGTCGCTGAGCAGGTCTATCACAGATACGCCAACTACTTCTTCTATTAGGGCTTTAAGCTGCGGCTGAATTGCTTTATCTAAATCTGCCCTTACTTGTTCAGCTAAATCCGCTTGACCGTTGTTAGCCAGAAATTGCTCGGGTTGGGTAATGGAATTCTCCAGAATAATGGCAATTTTTTCATCAAAAATTTGGCAAGTCACTTTACTTGGCTGATGCCCTAGTTGAGTGCGGTATAGCGCCTGGATACGCTGGGAGAGGGTTCGTTCTAATTGCCCACGAGTAGGGTAAGAAGGGTCCATAGTTAAAAGAAAAGCTAATAAAAAATATCTATCATAAGAGGGATGATTAGTTAAGACTTTAACAGTAATAAAACCCCTAAAAATACTCCGTTAGAGAGATTTTTAGGAGATAGAGGCTAATTACGGCACTCAGCGGCTTAGGGGTAGAGCAAAATTTTGTAGGTTTCGGGAGTGGGGGCGATCGCTTGTTCTACCGCCTTAGATAGATCTTCAAGCGGGTAGCGATCGCTAATGAGGGCATCAACATCAATCCGCCGATTAAACACAATATCTGCCGCCAAAGATTGCAACCGATAAGAGGAACTGTAACTACCCATTAAATCAATTTCTCGTCTATAGAGAATATTGGGGTTAAGGGGAAATTCCACCGATTCGGGAAACTCAGCGAAAAACAGAATTTTGCCCCCCTTGCGGGTACAGTCTAGAGCTTGGAAAAAAGCCTTTTCACTAGGAACAGCTAACAGCGTTGTATCAACTCCCAAGCCATTGGTAATTGCTTGTATTTTGGCGGGTAAATCTGGATCGCGGGCATCAAAAGCAGCTTCTGCGCCCACATTCAAAGCTTTCTCAATGCGAGAGGGAAGCAAGTCAGTAGCGATCGCTTTCCCGCCGAAATACTTCACAAGCATAACGAACATCAAACCAATCGGCCCAGCTCCAGTCACCAAAACAGTTTGTCCGGGGGCAATTTGGGCTTTTTTAACTGCTTTGAGACAGCAGTTAGTCGGCTCAACAAAACTCGCTTGCTCAAAAGTAGTTGCATCGGGGATAGGAATCAAGCCACCGTTGCGAACGATATGCCCTGGAACCTTGACATATTGTGCAAAGCCGCCACCACTGGGGTTAAAACCAGCAGTTGTGGTGATGTTCTTGTAGTCATCGCACATAGAGAAGTTGTCATTGAGGCAGTATTCGCAGCGCATACAAGGGATGTGGTGCATCACGACAACACGCCGTCCAACTTCCCATCCTTGTACTTCAGAGCCTACCTTAGCGATCGCCCCAGCCGTTTCATGCCCGAAAATGCGCGGCGGCTCGTATAGAGGATAGCGAATCTTTTTGATATCAGACTGACACAAGCCCACAACCTTAACCTGTACCAGTACCTCATCCGGTGCAATTTCCGGCATCGGCACTTCTTCGTAACTTAGTTGATTAACGCCTCTAAATACTTGTGCTTTCATGCTTAATTCTCCTTTACCTAGCGATATTAAACTTTACCATTAGCGCTCGGCTATTAGCTTGTGTTTATTAGCTTTCAGCTAACCGCTATTTACCCAACCACTAACCTGATTTTCTATTTTTTCCGGAATCTTGTCCGCTAGGAACGATTGGGACTATAGACCTAACTTTTATCTACCCCGCCGAGACAGAGCAGCCTTTAGATGCTCGCGACGTTACGCCCGGAGGTAAAGCAGAAATTATAAAAATATTTTTACCAGCAGCCTTTGGAGTCTGGTGACTATTTAATTCAGCGCTAAATTGCTATTTTTTAAAAAGATTGACGGCGTAAAAATAAGGCTGCCGAATTATGCGCGATATAAATCTCTCTAAAGCGCGAAAAATAAACATAAATAAGCTTTAATGGTAGTTTTTCCGGATGCATTAGCAGAAAGTCCGCATAAGTAAGCAGAAACCCTAATACGGACTATCGGCTATGCGTGCTTCCACATCTATCGTTTTGTTGGGAATGATCTCAGTTGCGCTGTTTTTTGATTTTCAACAGCCTCAATCTCAAGCAACAAGCCTGCGGCTATCTAACGATTCTGAGCAACGTGTAGCCGCTAAAACTAACCCGCGCAAGCCTAAAGGCCACCCCCAGCGGGGTAGCGGGCGTCGAGAGTTCTTGCAATATCACGATTCTCCAATTCAGCAATCTTGAATTACCCCAGCCTCGCGCTGGCTGGGAGATTTTAGATGACCCTTTATCCTTTGTGCTTTTAGTTGGTAAATGGCCAATGACGAGCTAGGAATGAATTGTTAGTTCCTAGCAGTTTGCCAGAGTTGGTCAACAGTAACAAACTGGTAGCCTTGGCTTAAGAGCTGGGGAATTAGCAGCGCAGTTGTTTCGGCAACATCTTGTCCGCCGTAGTAGCCATCATGCAAAACAATTAAGGAACCATTCTGAACTAAGCGCAGAACTCGTTGTACTACGACTGAAACCCCAGGTCGTTCCCAGTCCTCCGGTACAACGCTCCACATCACTGGTCTATATTGCCACTGGTGCAATAAGTTTATGGTCTGGGGTGTGAACAAGCCATTAGGAGGACGGACATCTCTAATGTTTTGAGGGTTTATTTGACAGGCTCTCGCGATCGCACTTTGGCTTTCTTCCAAACTCCGCTTCAAGTCTGCTGGACTAAAACGAGGAAAAGCGCGATGATCGTAGCCGTGCAGCCCCAGCCAATGACCGCGCTTGTAAACTTCAAGAGCAATATTTGGTGCGCGGTCAACACAAACACCCAGCCAGAAAAAACTGGCTTTTACGCCATATTGGTCTAATACATCCAAGAGTTTTGGCGTCCACTGGCTATGGGGGCCATCATCAAAGGTGAGCGCGATCGCCCGTGAAGTTTCTGGTCCCGACCACAGACAGCTAGGAAAGCTGCGCTTGAGGATTGGGTACACAATAGGATAAAGCGGTGCTAGCTGCATTTGCTTTCTTTGCCTTTGATTAGTGTTAGCCGTGCCCTTGAATTCTTACTCTAGCGATCGCCAGCAAGGTCAATCTCAACGGCCTTGCCAAATTTTTTCCCTCTTTGCCAGTGTCACCCTGGCAGGATTGCTGTTTGGCTGCACCATCCAGACCACTAACCAGTATGAAGCAACAGCGCGGACAACTTACACCTGGCAAGTCCGCTACTATGCTAATCAAAGCCGCAGGGATAAAGATGAGCGGCTTGAAAGTTTAGTCTCTACCTCGTTAGTTAACCGCAATGGCGAGAAGCCAGAATCCGCCGTCATTGGCCCCGATGACAAAGGACTGTGGTGGCCCGCTATCCCCCCGAAACCGCTTCTGGATGAAATTGAAAAACGGCAGCGCCCCTACGAAACCGCCAGCCCTCCAGAGTTGTTGCAAAAAGTGGAATACCAGATTAGCTATAACAATGGTGAGAAGATTGTTTCTTTGCCTACAAATCACGATGTTTACCGGGAGGTTGCGAAGGCATATCCTACCCGCACGCCTTTGGAACTAACTTTGGGTGTTGACGATAATTCGGTGGAAAAAGCTGAACCCCGATAATGTTAATTTAGGTGCTGGAGAAAGTAAAAATTATTCAATTTGTATCATTCTGCATCAAGTTCCCAAAATTTATCGGCAACCAACAATTTTTCAAATTCACCTGCTGGTATGGGACGGCTGAACAAATAGCCTTGTGCGGCATCACAGTTATGTTGGCAGAGGAAAGAGAGTTCTGCTTGGGTTTCGACGCCTTCAGCAATTACTTTTAAATTTAAGGTGTGAGCCATTTGAGTAATTGCCGTTGTAATCGCGGCATTTTTGGCATCATTATTAATGTTCGAGACAAATAATCTGTCGATTTTTAGGGTGTTGAATGGAAACTGTTTTAGATAGTTTAGTGAAGAATAACCCGTACCAAAATCATCAATAGATATTTCAATTCCTAAGTTTTTAAAATCGCTCATTATTTGAATAGCTATTTTTGGATTTTCCACAATGGTACTTTCAGTTAGTTCTAATTCTAGATATTTGGGTTCAAGATTAGTTTCTTGTAGTATCTGGAGAACTCGGTTACGCAGATTTGGTTGATTGAATTGGCGGGCTGACAAGTTTACAGCTATTTGTAAAGGCGAAAGCCCAGCGAGTTGCCAAGCTTTAGCCTGCGTGCAAGCAGTATGCAAAACCCATTCACCAATGGGGATAATCCATCCGGTTTCTTCGGCTAGGGGAATAAACTCCATAGGCGAAACTAGCCCTTGTCTTGGATGCAGCCAACGCAGTAAAACTTCTGCTCCCATGATTTTTCCGGTATGGAGATCGATCTGGGGTTGATAGTATGGTTGAAATTCTCGCCGTTCTAATGCGTGACGCAGGCTTGTCTGTATGTCATTCAATCGTTCTGCGGCAGGCAGGGGTGGGGTAGAGTAGGGCTGATTAATGGCTACTTGCCTTTCAAATCTAGCGGCGATCGCGCCAAGCAATTCAACTCTGGTAAATGGTTTGGTTAGATAATCATCTGCACCCAGTTCCATGCCTTGACGCAAATCGGATCTATCGGCTTTGGCGCTGAGAAAAATAAAGGGGATGCTTGCGGTTTCTGGTGAAGATCGCAAGGCGGTAATCACGCCGTAACCATCGAGGTTGGGCATCATAATGTCGCACAAAATCAGATCGGGTAAGTGCGTCTGTGCTAACTGTAAACCAGCGAGACCATCCACTGCGGCGATCGCGTCAAATCCCTCTGCTTTCAGAAGTATTAGCAGGTTGTTTCTCACGGGCGGCTCGTCTTCAATTACGAGAATTTTTTTCTTATATTTATCCGTCATTTGTCTTACTTTCCTATTGGTTATAGATCGGCACGCAGACTCTAAATGTTGTGCCAAGCCCAACTTCACTTAGTACGGAAATATGCCCGCGATGCAAGTCCACGCACTTTTTTACAATAGCCAAACCCAACCCGGTACCGGAGATGTTGCCTACATTTGTTGCCCGATGAAAAAACTCAAATAGGTGTTGCTGGTCTTCTTTGGGAATACCAATGCCCCGATCTTGAATCTGGAATACGGCTTCACCATTTTTGCAATCTAACTCCAACGTCACTTTGTCACCTTGGGGAGAGTACTTGATGGCGTTAATGAGCAGATTACTTAGAATTTGCCGCAGCAGTTTTTGATCTATTGCAGCAGTGATTCCTTGGTAATTAGAAATAACAGCGATCGCGCAGTCGGTACCTGCATTCAGTTGTATTTCTGCTGCTAAATGGCGACAGAACTTTATCAGATCCACAATGGTCGGTTTAAACTCTAGCTTGCCTGCTTCAGCTCTACCGATGAGCAAAATATCATCAAGCAAGTTAGTCATCTGTTGAACTGCTGCCTGAATCAGATGTAGTTGTTCGAGTTTTTCCTCTTCAGTCCAGCTGTGGCCGTAATATTCTAGTAATTCAGCTGCCGACAAAATAGTAGTTAGCGGCGTGCGGAATTCATGGCTCGTTATAGAGACAAAGCGAGATTTCAGTTCGCTGAGTTGTTTCTCCTTTGCTAAAGCATTAAAAATTTCTGCTTCTGCACGCTTGCGGTCGGTGATGTCTTGGATCTGCGAAACCTGGTAAAGAGGTTGCCCGTGAACGTTCTGTACGACGGAATTTGTTAGCTGAATCCATACTACGTGCCCGCGTTTGTGGATGTATCGCTTTTCAATCTGGAAGCGGTGAATATCACCATCCAATATACGTTTGTGAGATTTAAGGGTGATATCCAAGTCATCTTGATGGGTGATTGCCCTGATGGTTGTAGCCTGCAATTCTGGCTCAGAGTAGCCCAACATATCGCACAGAGAGCGATTAACCCGCAAGAAACGACCATCGGTTGCGATTAAGGCTATGCCAATGGCGGCATCCTCAAAAGCACTTCTGAATAGTTCCTCACTTTCTCGCAAAGCCTCTTCAAAAGCTTTGCGCTCGGTGATGTCATTCAGCGTACCAGAAGTGCCGATAATCGTCCCGTCGCTAGCAGGGATTAGTCGGGCATAGACTTCAATCCAGCGGTAGCCTACAGCTCCCTCAGTCGCCGTTGAGAGGGGGGAAGATAAGAAAGAATTTTTACTTTTGGTCAGGTAGCGAATCTCGCCACGGCAATAGTTTTTTTTGCCTTCAACCAGCGGTTGAAACAGCTGTAAATGGCGATCGCGATCGTCGGGATGAACATAATTCAAACCTGTTGTACCGATGCTCTCTTCGACGGAAAAACCAGTGATTTCTGCCCAGGCAGGATTAAGAAACGTCCAACAACCATGTGCATCTGTCTGGAAAATCACTTCTTTAACGTTGTCAACGACAGACCGATATTTCTCCTCACTCTCCCGCAGAGCCTCCTGCGCCTCGTGCCGCTCGACCACGAGAGCCAGTAGTTGCCCGTTCACATAGGTTAATTCAGATGTCCGCTGTTGTACTCTAATTTCTAGCTCTTGGTTAAGTTTTTGTACTGCCGCTTCTGCCTGCTTGCGAGCCGTGATGTTAGTACCTGTGCCTATTAGCCTGTAGATTCGCCCATTGTTATCGTACAAGGGGGTTAAGGTTGTCATCCACCACCTATCTTCTCCTGGGAATGGCAAACATTCCTCGTAAGAAATCGTAGTTCCTGCACCAACACACTCTGCATAGCGCTGGCTTAATACCTCTGCTAGATGTGGGGGTAATGCCTGTGAGGGCGTCTTGCCCCGCAGAGCATCTGACGGGAGTCCTGTCAAGCTTTCAGTAGCTGGGTTCAGCCCCCCGTAACGAAATGTGCCATCTTCGAGGACATCTACGACAAAAATCGCATTAGCCACTCCGTCATAAATGCTGCGTAAAAACTCTTGCCGCTCTTGCAGTTTTTCCTCGGCTCGTAGGCGTTCCTTTAGTTCGTTTTCCAGTTTGCTATTAGCTGCTTCCAAAAGAACCGGATTTGGCATAGCTAGTGCTTTGGGTATCAATGGCATTAGTTCCACAGCGGTGTATGCAGAAACCGCAGCTGTCATCGCTTTCACGATACCCGAGAGCCAATAGTGGGGATACCACAGCGTCCACACTTCCATCAGATGTCCGGTGCCGCAAAAGATAATGAAGGCTCCAAACAAGACGAATATTCCGCTGAAGGGAACATTATGGCGCTGGCGGACGAAGTAGAGCAGAAACGCTGTAAGCGAGTAATATGCTGCGGCAATTAACAGGTCTGACACCACATGTAGCCCTACTAACTCTGGCTGCCAGAGGTAACAGTGCCCATGCGGAATAAACTGCCGATAAGACAGCAAACCATTAAAAAAATCCAACATTAAGCCTTTTCCTATAGGATGCTTAAAAACCAATTTTTACATTAACGCCTGAAGTCAGCTTTGAAGCTAGAAGCCTTTCTCTGGCTGGGTTTGAGCCATAATCAATTAAAATTGTTTTTCATAAAATTTTGAAGTTGTTTATATTTACGAGCGAGTTTTGAAATGAAGGTCACATTATCTCAACCCCCTACTTATTGTGCGCCTTTTTCCTCGGCTCTCCATAGGGCGTAATTTCTTGACAAATCGGAGTTCAGCTTCTCCTTACGCTCTGTATCGCGGCAAGTTGGTTTCTTTTATAAATAGAAAAATATAGAACAAGCGTACTAATCAAGTGTGTGAGTAATTGGTGAATTTTTTCATTAGAGGCTGCCATATATCAGATCAATTCATTAGAATGGCTGAGTGTATTTCCGCTCTTTATATTGGGTTCGCCAGCCCAAAGGTGGAGTACATTTAAGAAGAATTATGCACGACAGGAGAGGAAGCAGGGATTTCTAAACTGACAAGCTGAGTGGGGTGAGTATGCGAGGATGCTTGCCAAACATAGCCTTAATAGGCGCGGCGATAATATGGCGACAATATATAGAACAGTTAGAATGAAGGCGATAGGGCGAAACACAAGATACAAAGAGAGGAGCCATGAGGATTCGTGGGGATTTACCCTCTCCCTTCTAGTTCTTGATTCGGACGCATAATTGCTCCTGCTAGGAATTGTTCGGGCGATCGCCGGGAACCGCAGCTAGCTGCGTGTCAGCTCTGTCAAACGTCAATTAGAATGCTGCCAACTCCATCACCAGTCAATTCAACAATATGAGGTAAGCATGGGTGCATTAATTCCGCGCTACGCAGCGGCTACTATTCCACGAAAACAAACCTATAATAGTCGAACAGACAGCGAATTGTAGAATTCAAACAGCGATCGCACATTGAAGACAACGAAGACTGCAACACAGCCACGAACATTTTTTAGAACTTTCTGTTCGCTACCATCCGATGGCATTATCTGGCAGGAAAAGCAGGCTTTACGTTATCTTCATAATCAAAGGTTTAAAATCAAAACCAGCGTGCAATTTTTGTGAGAAAGGCTACAATCGGAAAGGTCTTACACCAAATCCAGCATTAACAACTATCAAAACGCTGCTACTGCATGCTAGCTGTCCGAGAAAGCCTTCTACCTTTCAATGACAAGCGTTGCTATGTGAGCGTTGATAAGCTGGCAAGTCTTATCACTATCTAACTTGTCTCAAGTAGATTAACCAACACTATCTTTTGGTCTTTAACTGAAGGAGCATGAGGAATTCGGCATGACCCAGGCAACCAACGACGTACTCGAAACAATGATTCCCCCTGAGAGCGAAATGTTGGAGCTCTTAATTGAGGAAGAAGCAGACCGAGACGAATTTTTGGATGTTGCACCGGATGAGGACGACGGTAAGCCTGGTAAGGTTGCAAGAGGCCGTCGTCGCGCCCAAACCAAAAAGAAACATTACACAGAAGACTCGATTCGTCTCTACCTCCAAGAAATTGGTCGCATCAGACTGTTGCGTGCGGACGAAGAAATTGAATTAGCCCGCAAAATTGCCGATTTACTGCAATTGGAGCGCGTACACGAGCAACTATCCGAGCGCTTGGATCGACACCCCCAAGACAAGGAATGGGCTGAGGCGGTAAATATGCCGTTACCTCAGTTCCGCAGTCGCTTGTACTTAGGACGGCGGGCAAAGGACAAAATGGTGCAGTCTAACCTCCGTCTGGTGGTTTCGATTGCGAAAAAATATATGAATCGGGGATTGTCGTTCCAAGACCTGATTCAAGAAGGCAGCCTGGGTCTGATTCGTGCCGCTGAGAAATTCGATCACGAAAAAGGTTACAAGTTCTCCACTTATGCAACTTGGTGGATTCGTCAGGCAATAACACGCGCGATCGCGGATCAATCTCGCACGATCCGCTTGCCCGTTCACCTCTACGAAACCATTTCTCGCATTAAGAAAACTACCAAGCTTCTTTCCCAAGAAATGGGCCGCAAACCAACTGAAGAAGAAATCGCCACTCGCATGGAAATGACCATCGAGAAACTGCGATTTATTGCTAAATCAGCACAGTTGCCCATATCTTTGGAAACTCCAATTGGCAAAGAAGAAGATTCCCGCCTTGGAGACTTTATCGAAGCTGATGGTGAAACTCCAGAAGATCAAGTTTCCAAGAACCTCCTCCGGGAAGACTTAGAAAGCGTCCTGGATACCCTCAGCCCCCGCGAACGCGATGTTTTGCGGCTGCGCTACGGTTTGGATGATGGACGCATGAAGACGCTAGAAGAAATAGGCCAAATTTTCAACGTCACCCGCGAACGCATTCGTCAAATTGAAGCGAAAGCTCTCCGCAAGTTGCGCCATCCCAATCGCAACAGCATTCTCAAAGAATACATCCGCTAGAGAATAGCTTTCCTCTATCTGGGGGCGGGGTTTCTCCGCTCCCATTTTTCATTCAAGTTTTGGCTTCTGAATAGTCAGAATTAGCCTTTGTAGATAATAATGTCAATCGCTGCTAAAGAACTATCGCAGTAGGGTTTGTGCAGCTCAATATTTTATTAACAGCAAAATAGATAATACTCAGCGACTCGCTATACAGTTCCACAATTACAAAACCTAATAAAAAAACTGGATCTTTTTTAAGAAAACCCAGCTAATTTGATATTGAGATTTATTGAGGTTGAAAGTTAAAAAGCTACAGCAGCCCCAGCCAGTGCAACACGCCTTGACCAGTTGCTACTTCCGTCATGACAGCAGCGACAAAACCAATCATTGCCAAACGCCCGTTCAAACTTTCAGCTTGTGCTGTAAACCCAAATTTTTCAGCTTTTTGATGAGCTTGCATAGTCAGAACTCCGGTGAAATTTCAGGTTAACCAGGATTGCCAAGGAAGGGAAATTAAATAAATCCCCAGAAATGCAGCACGCCTTGACCAGTAACCAATTCAATAAGTACCGCAGCAGCAAAACCAATCATCGCGAAACGCCCATTCCAGTTTTCCGCTTGCGGCGTAAAGCCAAACTTCACAGCGTTCCGATCTTCACGTTGAGCTTGCATAGTCCGAACTCCGTGTAATGACTTTTGTTAAACTATGTAAAATAATGTAACTAAAGTTTTGTAAAAGCGCAACAGCTTGCGCCGTTGGGTGGATGACTTGTTTTTAGTGCCACAATAAAAAGCAACTCGGCTGGATTCCTCTCACGTCCAAAAAAGCTATGTCGCTAACTCCATCTCAACTCCAGAGCCAGCGTCTCGATAATTATTACAACCAGATACAGGCTGTTATTCTCAAACGTCAAAACGCGATTACGGGGCTGCTACCAGCCAGTACCGCGATTACCGCTCACGGCGACTATACCGACGCCTGGGTGAGAGACAACGTTTACAGCATTCTCGCGGTCTGGGGACTAGCACTGGCTTATCGCAAAGTCAATGAAGACCAAGGACGCACCTACGAGCTAGAACAAAGCGTCGTCAAACTCATGCGGGGGCTGTTGTTCTGCATGATGCGACAAGCTCATAAAGTCGAACGCTTCAAAGAAAGCCAATCCCTTTTAGATGCCTTACACGCCAAGTACAACACCCAGACAGGGGACATTGTTGTAGGCGATGACGCTTGGGGACACTTGCAACTAGACGCAACATCGCTATTTATCTTGATGCTGGCTCAAATGACAGCATCGGGGTTGCACATCATCTACACGATTGATGAAGTCAATTTTGTTCAAAATCTGGTTTACTACATTGGTCGGACTTACCGGACGCCAGATTACGGGCTTTGGGAGCGGGGAAATAAGATAAACGTGGGCAATCCCGAACTAAATGCTAGTTCGGTGGGGATGGCGAAAGCAGCGCTAGAAGCGATTAATGGATTGGATTTATTCGGCGTAAACGGTTCTCAGGCTTCTGTGATTCACGTTTTGCCAGATGAAATTGCGCGATCGCGCATGACTCTCAAATCTCTATTACCCAGAGAATCTAGTTCTAAAGAAATCGACGCCGCGCTATTAAGTGCAATTAGTTTCCCCGCCTTTGCAGTTGAAGATGTAGCATTAGTCGAACGCACCAGACAAGACATCATCAAAAAGCTGGAAGGACGCTACGGCTGCAAACGCTTCTTGCGCGACGGACATCAAACGGTTTTAGAAGATCCGCACCGCTTGCACTACGAACCTTGGGAACTGCAACAATTTGAGCATATAGAATGCGAGTGGCCGCTATTTTTTACCTACCTGGTACTAGATGGCTTATTTCGCGGCGACAAAGAACAAGTCCAAGACTACCAAGAGTGTCTGGAGTCCCTGCTAATAGAACAGGATGGTTTGCGGCTGCTGCCAGAACTTTATTACGTCCCGGCGGATAAGATTGAAGCGGAGAGGGCAAACCCCCACAGCCAGACGCGCCTGCCCAACGAAAATATACCGCTAGTTTGGGCGCAAAGTTTGTATTTATTAGGCCAGATGATTAGCGATGGGTTGTTATCGGTTGGAGATATCGATCCTTTAGGTCGCCACTTGTCCATGGGTAAGCATCAAGATCCCTTAGTACAAATTGCTCTTCTGGCTGAAGATGAAGATTTGCAGGCAAAGTTGGAGCCTCACGGCATTGCGACGCAGACACCCATACAGGTGGAACCGATTCAAGTGCGCTATTCCAGCGAGCTGTCCAACGTTTATACCCAAATTGGACGTAACGATAAACTAGGGCTTACAGGAAGACCTTCGCGGCGATCGCGCAGTCTCACAACCTCAAGAATATTTCGCATTCGCAGCGAAACTATTGCATTTTTGCCGTCGTTCCTCGATCCGCAGCAGTTTTACCTAACCCTCGACTACCATTTCTTGGTAGATCAGATTAAAAGCGAACTTGCCTATATTCAGCGGAATTGGTATCAACTAGGGCGTCCCACAATGACCCTCCTGCTGACTCATACAATGCTGGAAACTGGCGATAGTGCGCTCCTAGAACTTATGCAGGAACTAAATAACGGTCTGTGTAATGGGGTGCGGGTGAAATTGGGGCGTCTGAATCAGCTAATGCTGACAGCAGGAACAGAACGCATTGATTTTCTGCACAAGTTTGAGTTTAGCCGTTCATCTGTTAAAGATGCGGCTGAAGAGCGGTACTATCTCATCAGGAATCAAAAGAAAAATGGGCCGTTAAAACATACTCAAGAATTTTTGCTGGAGTGCGAAACCAATTTAGGCTTCTTACTCAGCAGCCTGCGCTCGTCTGAGAACATTTACGAGCAAGTTGAATTGCTGCATACCTTAGTGCGCTTGCAAGGATTGGATTTTGATACTGGTTTTGGCGAGCCTGCGGTAAAAGTGAAAGTGGCGGATTTGCTTAATGAAGTTTACGAATTGGCGGGTGCTGGTGGCTATTGGGCTGTGGTGCGCCACGCCGCGGGGTTGCTAAATAAGGTGGATGTTGGTCTATCGGATGCGGTGACTGATATTTTGGTGCGCGGTAAGCAGCTTACTGTAGGTAAAGCTTACAGCGAGGCGTCACTAATTACGCGGCCTATGTCTTACACAGAAATTATGGAGAAAATCAGACATTTCTGTGGGGAAGATATACGCGATCGCGTCCTGACTCAAGAAATAGTACTTTACCTCGGCGTACTAATAAAATCTGAACCCGATCTATTTAAAGGTTTGTTGACGCTACGGGTGGGTTATCTAATTCTGCTAGTAACTAGCGAAGTGGCGGCTGAGTTACGACTAACTCAAGATGAAGCTTACGAACACTTGATGCAATCGAGTCCTTTTGAAATTAAGACTAAGTTACGCCAAGTTTTGGCTGGCTATGAGGGGATGAATCAAGTGCTGCGACAGCAAGAATCTTTGCACATTAAACAGCGGGAAGGGGATATTGATTGGGCGGTGCTACCGGAACCGGAAGAAGGCGAGGTAGTGGCTGGCGGTTGGTTGAGGAAGCGACAGATGGAGGGTGCTATCAATCGCGTACCGAAAGATTTTTATCCCAACGTTTGGCAATTGATGAAACACTGCAAGGGTTTGGTAATTGGCGATAAGTTAGAGCGTCGCAATCGCTTGGATAGTCAATTGATTTTGGCCGAGATGACGCCTGGAGAAAAGAATTTCGCCCTGCGGGTTGAGCATTTGCTTAATAAGATTCAAGCGCCTGAATATCGGCAAGTTAATATTGAGGCGCTGATGGAATTGGGGGCGATATGCGATCGCAACCCCGAATTACAAGTTGAAGACTATATTGTGTTAGATGTGCTAGTTGGTCATGCCGTCCGGCTGGCTTGGCTGGAGAAATTCCCCGAACGAGCAGATCGTTACGATGAGCATAAAGCCTTTGCTTGGAGAGCTTTTTACGATACTTCTCCTCGCGATTGTGCAAGTGCGATTGTCAAGGCTTTCCGCTTCTTGACTCAATTTGGGCAGGTAAGCGCTGCTTAAAAACAAAGGGCGATCGCTTTTCCCTCCTTCCCTTGAAGGGAAGGAGGTTGGGGGTTAGGTTGTTTGGCGCGTGTTTATTTATATCCACCTACTTACAAGGAAACGCGATCGCTTCTGATGGTTAAACTTTGAGCCTCTCCCCCTTGTTATTTCCTAAAAAACAACTGGGAAGTAGTTTATCGCCTTATTTCGTTTGTAGTCGATGGCAAGCTTAGAAAAATCTTCGGAGTCTTGCTTGTAAGAAATTTCTTCTTGGCGCGATCGCTCGGTAGCTTCAGAATTCAGAAATTTCTCATGCACTAAGGCAATAGATAGATAGGCGAAAGTTTCCATGTTTTCCTCCCAAAATTTACTAGCATTTGCTAGCAGTTAAGCAAAAAGTCTTTTTCCAATGTGGTATCGATTGACCAGTTTGTTGGACGTGCTTGCCAACTACTCCTCTAAACAGTCTTTTATCCAGGTTTGCACTTAGTTAGCTCCAGACGTTTTAGCAACTGTGCATAACTAAAATCTAGTTTCGATAGCTAACTACAATAAATCTGTCTGTGTCTCGATCCCTCGATCTTCAGTTGTATTTGTGCATCCATATATTCGCCGCTAGCACGCCATTTGATATACGGCTGTGGTGCAGTGTTAGCTAGCGCCTTGCAGATATGCTTATCTTTACGTCTTCAGGGTGATGATTGAATTTTTTAAAAACAAACTCAATTATTACTAATTTGTAATATTTTAACATAGCCCTGCTCTCAACAAGTAATTGTACTTAAACCGACGCTCTAGGTGTTATATCTTAATGGCGGGTATTATTCCTCAATCTCGCCAGTCTAATTAGCCACCTTAACAGCGATATAGCTGGCGGTAAGGGTTGAGGAGTGGGGAATATAAAAGAACTAAAGCTTGTTTCACTTACTATCTGTAACTTGTGCTGTAAAAGATTTATTGCTGAGTCAATTTCCTGGGCGCATTGGCGATATGTCGATAAGGATTTGCCCACTGGATCGCTAATATTTAAGGAATTTTGATTTCCTACAAATTCTTTGAGTGTGAAAGTCTTATTAAAAATCTCAGGGAATAAAGCGATCGCTATATATTTATGAAACTTCGTCATCGTCAGCACTAAATCTGCCCATTCGATTAATTCTGGATTTATCTCTTGAGGTGCGCGGTCATATTTAATGCCGTACTCTGCTAACACGGTTATAGCGTGCGGCGATACTGGAAATCCTTTAAATTTATGAATTCCAGCCGATTGCACTTCAATTACATCAGATTCCCGAACTTTTGTCTCAAATAGCGCTTCTGCCATCGGGCTGCGACAGGTGTTACCAGTACAAACGAATAGTATTCGCATTTCGCACTAACCAAGATTGCATAACAGACTACTTTTCACGGCATTGGTGAATTGAAGAAAACTGCATTTAGGGAAATAAGATTTTAGCGACTACTTATTAAGTTTCTCTGTAGCAATGATTTTGAAACTCCAATCCAGCTTATCCCAAACGCATATAATATAAGGTGGCTTTTGTCAAACCAGAGTATTTCTACTGTTACAAAAACTGCTAACAGGAGAAGTGAGGAACTTACCTAGAAAGTAATTATCTAGGGGCGCGATCGCTGCCTTATGGCACGATAAATATAAGGTTTATGCTAAATTGATATATTAGAAATCTTTTTGCTTATATAAAATAACTTGTAAGAACACAATAACATTGTTAAATTTATCACAAAAACGCTCAAACAACGCAACCACGTAAAATAAATAAGATAAATTCTAAAAAAAATTATCAAAATTCTCTGACATCGATTTAAATGTAGAATAGCAAAAATAAAAGCTAAAACCTATTATTATGTTTCAAGCGACGCGGCGTCGTCTCGCAATCTGGTACACAGCCGTAACCGCCGTTTTGCTACTGCTGTTTGCAACAGGTGTCTATATATATGTCCGCAGCACGCTGATTGAAAGGGTGGACGATACCCTAAATCATGTAGTCGAAGTAGTGCAGCGATCGCTCGTAATAGAAACCTTACCAGCAGAAAAATTGCGCGTTAACGTTGAAGCCAGCTTCCCCAACAATGCCAACGCCGTAGAAGACGACCACATCGATCTAGAGTGGTTTAGCCCAATGGGAGAATTGCTCTGGTCAACCCTCTCAGAACCTCTAGATATTCCCATTCATCGCACCCGCATCGGCGAGACAGTTCATACATCAGGCGATCGCCTGCTCAGACAAGTTACAGAAAGAGTGCAAATCGGGCGGCAGGTACTTGGATATTTGCGCGTAAGCCATCCCTGGTTTGAAGTAGCAAAACCTACTCGCTGGTTGATGGTAGATTTAATTTTTGGTACTGCGCTAATGGTGATCTCCGTTGCAGCAAGCGGCTGGTGGCTTTCCGGGTTAGCGATGGAACCCGTGCGCGAATCTTATCAGCGTCTCAAACAGTTCACTTCTGATGCTTCCCACGAACTGAGAAACCCGATTGCCACGATTCAGACTAACGTGCAAGTTGCGTTAGCCTACCCCAACCCAGATCCGCAACAGAGGCGACAGCAACTAAAAGTTGTAGAAAGATTGACGCAGCGATTAGGGAGATTGGTAGACGATTTGCTGTTTCTGGCAAGACAAGATAGCGGCATCGTTCAGCCTCAGCTAGTTCCAGTCCACCTCGACGCCCTGCTGATGGAAGTAATTGAGGAACAACAACTGCTAGCAGTTGAGAAAGGCGTCAGCCTCTCTCTCGATTTAGGATTGCCCTCATTCCCCGGATCTGACCGGGAATCCGATTTTGCATTGATGGAACAAGAAAATCCAAAATCTAAACTCCAAAATCTAAACTCCGAAGAGGATACCTTAGCAGTGTCCGGAGACTGGGATCAGCTGGCGCGACTATTTACAAATTTAGTTAGTAATGGCGTGCAATATACTGCGGCTGGGGGTCGGGTGGATGTAAAATTGCAGCAAATTATCCGTCACGGGATGCCGCAGATGCAAGTAAAAGTCATAGATACGGGTATCGGTATCCCAGAATCTGCGTTACCTCGTTTGTTCGATAGATTTTATCGGGTAGACCCTGCTAGAAGTCACGCGCTGGGAGTTTCTACCACAACTGGTTCTGGACTGGGGTTAGCGATCGCCTTGGCAATTGTCCAGAATCACGGGGGTAATATTCACATCGAAAGCGTCCTTCATAAAGGCACAACCGTTACTGTCACATTACCTGGATTAAAAGCAGAATAGCGTTATTACCTGATTAAATCTGCGGTTGTTCTAGAGGAAACCCCGGATCTGCTGCTTTCAGCTATTCGGCTGTAATACCGTATATTCACTTACATAAAGAATTGCGATCGCTTTTTTTGACTATATTTCTCAGTAAAAATTCGGTTGAATGAAGGCTAGATGTAGCATTAACTTTATCTAGAGTTTAATTGTGTAAGCCTAAGCTTGCTTCCATAAATTGTTTGAGTTCATAATCCACACTTCTTGCTTACACAGCCAATTTTTCTATAAAATTTCCCAATGTAGCTGGAATTAATGAACCAGTAAGCTTTGTCTAATTGCAGCGAAACAGTTTACGCGAACAGATATCTAAAATTTTTTAAAATTAAGCAAGCGTTTTATTATCTCATAATTATAAAATATGTCAAGTAATTTAAAAAAATATTATCTATTTATAGTTTTCATAAAGAAAACGTAGAAATACTGACAAGCTCCGGAGGGAGGATTTACAATGTTAAGCAATTTGTACTAATTGCCCATACCTCTTTTGTAAAAACGATCGCCATCCTCCTTAACTTAGGAGATTCTACATGAAAACTTCACCACCCTAAAGAACGACAATGAAAAATCTTCGTCCATATGTAGCCATTGCGCGACCAGACCACTGGTTCAAAAACATATTCATTCTGCCTGGAGTAGCCTTTGCGGCAGTTCTTAAACCTGACGCAATCTTTAACTCCGAGGTTTCACTAAGTAGCTTTATATTCCGGCTTGTTATAGGCATAATTAGTACCTGCCTTGTAGCGTCAGCCAACTATGTTATCAACGAGTGGCTAGATGCAGAATTTGACAAATTCCATCCTGTTAAAAAGAACCGACCAGCAGTTCAGGGAAAGCTTAAGGCATCAATAGTCTATACAGAGTATGCCTTGCTTTTACTTGTAGGTCTTAGTCTCGCATCGCTGGTTTCGCCCTATTTTCTCGCAGTAGCAGCGGCTTTGATGATTCAGGGCATTTTCTACAACATCAGACCGATGCGGACAAAAGAAAAAGCGTATCTCGATGTTATTTCCGAAGCCATAAACAATCCCATCCGGCTAATGTTGGGCTGGTTTATAGTCACCAGTACGCCCCTACCTCCATCAAGTTTATTATTTGCATATTGGATGGGTGGTGCTTTTCTCATGGCTATTAAACGCTATGGAGAATATCGCTTCATTGCCAACCCCGAACAAGCTGCACTGTACCGTCGTTCGTTTAAGTTTTATACGGAAAACAGCCTGTTAATTTCATCTTTTTTCTATGCCAATTGCGCGGCTTTTTTCTTGGGAGTTTTCTTAGTTAAATACCGCATTGAGTTACTTTTGACTCTCCCATTTTTGGCCTTTCTTTTTACCTGGTACTTATACATCGGCCTCAAGAAGGATTCGCCAGCACAGCATCCAGAACGTCTGCTTCGTGACAAGCGTCTTAGCGCCTATTTGCTATTTCTTGGGGTTCTGTTTATGACGCTGTTTTTTGCTAGAATTGAATCTTTGCATTGGTTTTTAGAGAATTCCTTCATAACTCAGAAGTAAGAAGTTATAAGCAACGCAAGACTGCGATTTAGGAGATAGCAAGGTGGCGAAATATGCTAACCGCAAAAGTGCTAAATTCTAAACAATCGCAGTCTTTTTGCAAACAAGGCTTGTGTTTGATGCGGATGTTTGGGGCACGGAGGAATCAAAAGCGATGAATGACGATATAAATAGCGATCGCAATCCTGAAAGCGAGTTATCACAAGCCGCAGTAGCAGATAGTTTTGTTAGCGATGAACCTGCATGGCGTAAGTTTCTCATCCCTGCTTTGATCTTTGTTTGGCCGTTTATCTATTTCTTTAGATCGGTTTTTCCCATAAATGGCAAATATGTTGCCATCAATAATGACTTTGACACTCTCTATTACATTTATAAAGTTTATCTCTTAGACAATTTAAGCAACGGACGAATTCCCATGTGGTCGCCATCTGAAGCCGCAGGATTCCCCTTTGCATCAAGTCCATTTACACAAACTTTTTACCCGCTAAATTTATTATTAACGATATTTTATAAAGTTGCTGGAGGCTACACTCGCTTAGATCATCAAATTTTTGCCATTTCAGGCGTTTCTATTTTTGGATTAGGACTGTATTTCTGGCTAAAGGAATTTAAGTTTAATGTGCGATCGCTGCTGTTCGCCACGCTTGTCATGTCGGTTAGCTTCAAAGTGGCAGAACTTTTAAGGTTTCCCAATGCTATCCATACAGCAGCATGGCTACCTTGGATACTGTTTGCGCTGACCAAGATTTTACAAAGCCAGTCGCTAAAAAAGGCGGCAAAATACGGTCTGCTTATTCTGTTTTTTCTGGTTTGTTTACTTACCGCAGGTTATCCCTACTACGTCTATTACTCGCTGTTTCTGTTTGGCCCCTACGTGTTGCTATTTGCAATACCCAAACTGCGGCAAAAGTTCTTTGGTAAATTGAAAGTTAGATTAGGAATTTCAAGTGCTATTTTGGCAGTTGCAGGTGTATCTTCCCTCGTAATATCCTTGCCATTTCTTGGCAAAATGAGCAAGTTACTGAAGGATACAACAGACAGAGGAGGAGGCAATTTTGCATATTCTACAGAACACAAGTTCTTTATAAACGATACGATTGGATCGCTGATTTTCCCTCCCTTTGCCCGCGCCGAGGGTTGGTATTACTTCGGAATATTGGGTGTTTTTATAATTCTTCTATACTTCTTCAGCGAACTATTTGGCGATTCTTCCAAAAATGCACCTTGCTATCGCGACCGTTTGGTAAAAATAAGTTTTCTAGTTTTTTTTATTACAATTACCTATATTACCTACGGTCGATATTCTTTGCTTTTCAAAGTTCTGTGGCAATATATGCCAGGATTTGCTAGCCTTCGCACCTGGGGCAGGATGAATATTATTCTCGTGCCTATAATCGCCTGGGTAATGGCTATTGCTTACACTTATTTTGAAGAACTAATTACTAGAAGAAGCAGTACAGCAACGCCGAGGGGGTTGTCAAAGTGGGCACCTATTTATGTAGTGACTGGTGCTTATGTAGCTATTTTACTCGTTCAGTCATTTGTATATAGCAAGAAAAAATATACTGGCTACTGGAAAGAGTATTTTAAGAACGTAGCATCAACAGATATTTTATTTATCATATATGGCGCGATCGCCTTCGCAATCGTGCTGGGCATTTTAATTGTATCGACACGAATTAAGCTAGGAAACCCTAAAATTCTTTCTGCCATCGTAGCTGGACTGATTTTGTTCTCTGCTTTGGATATGCGAAACGTTGGCGCTTTCATGTGGCTATATCCCAATTTGTTTGAGACGCCAACCAGATATAGATTAAATGTTGCTCAACAAAATTTGCAGTCTTTCACAGTCCCAAGAGCAGATCCCTTAACATCTCCGCAGCTATCGCTCTCAGTCAATTCTAGCTTTAACGTTAGAAGCATACCCAACTGGCACTTCAATCGTTATAACAAGTTTCTCGCAAGTACCGAAGATCAAGTAGATGCGAGAAGAAAACTATTGGGAGTAATTGATGCAAGAAAGCTTTATTTCTCTAAAGCTATTGATTACCCAAAGATACAACCATTTCTTGACGATGCAGCGCAATTCACAGATTTTGAACAGGTAATTTCCTACACGGGCGACGAGTTAACCTTAGATGTGCGTGCTGCAACAGACGGCTATTTGAGCTTTATAGACAATTGGGATGCAAATTGGGAAGCTACAGTTGACGGTAAGCCTACGAGTATAGAACTACTATTCGGTACTTTCAAATCGGTGAAGTTACCAGCAGGTAATCATCGGGTAACGTTTGCTTATAGGCCTGGGTTGTTGGGCAAAAAATAGTTTAAAGCAAGAGGGCGCGATCGCCCACCTGTTTAGTCTTGCTAGCGAACCCTTAAAGTGCGTGAAGCGTCAGCGAAGCCAAAGGCGTTAGCGATTCCCATAGGGAATTGCATACTGGATCTAAAACACCCTTCGACCCCAGCAAGCAACCGGGGGGGTCGAAGGCTGATGACGCAACAGCAGGTAATCCCCATCTCTAGCGAACAGTGGGGAGCAATGCTTTATTACCAATAGCGAATTGATGTCTTTTCGGTGAGTTAATTTCAACTCAGATACCTTCAAGACACTACTTTAGGTATGTTTCTCGTGGCAGATGCAGGCGTAGGTATAGACATACTAACTTTAACAGTATCGGCTAAAACATTTAGCCAAATTTAAATTCAACGGATGGCTTGGGAACTTACGGGGAGTTTCTTAAGCCAGGTGCGTTGCTGCGTCTATTTTGAATATGGAGGAGATTTGTATGACCATTGAGTTACGAGAAGACGTTGCCTACATTTTGTTGAAAAAAATCGGCGAAACGCAGGAAGGCGAAGCCCAGCAAGAAGTTAAATTCACTGAAGCAGATTTCGGTGGCCTGCAAGTTACACCCGTAGATTTGCTAGGACACCTAGATTATTTAAATCAAAAACAATATATCCACGCTGAATTTACGGGTAATGCCTACGCCAACCAGGAAGATGTTCCTGACGCGGCTAACCCTAAAGAATTCGATTTCAGAATCGCTAATTCTTTTGGTGCGTCCGATGGCCCCCTGCCTCACTTAATTACCTTTAAAAGTGCCGCATTAACAGAAAAAGGCCGCAAGCTTCTCGAAGAAATGGATGCAAATCCTCCTAAGTCTCTCGGAGAAGGGCCAACAGTACCTATTTACGACAAAGATATGCCCTTCCTAGAGAAGGTCATGCTTAAGGGCAACCTAACTGATGTTTATGATGCAAGAGATATAACTGAGGTTGTCTTCCGCACCATGCGCGACATGATGACGAATGAAGCATCAGCGCGGGTTGCCGAGGAATTACACGAAGAGTCTCTGCCGACTGAAGAAAAAGCGCTACAAAACGAAGTGGCAGAACTTTGGAAAGATACAAATCCTTTGGTCAGTTTCCTCAGCAAGATTCGTCCACCTCTGATCATTAAGTCTGATACTTTTCTATTCCGCATCAGACAAGAGGCTGGTCTACCTGCTACCACAGGCCCGGAAACTGTTACCAAAGCAGTGTTCTCGGCGACAAAAGACGACTTGTCCCCAGAACGGATTCAAGAAATTGCTACATTTTTACCCGACAAAATCCGGGAATTGTGGGAGCAAGCCTAGCGCAATGGGAAAGGAAAAAGCTGTTAGCTAATCTTCCCAGCGGCTAGTTTACATGGTGGTTTGTTTAGTGCCCGACTATCACTTATAGAGAGTCGGGCTAGAAGAACCTTGTTTAATGCAATCGGAGTTTAATTATGATTCGGCAAAATAAGCAAATGAAAAGAACTTTGGCATTGGCCAGCGCTATCTGTGGAAGTTTAGTTATCGGCATACCCGCGATCGCTCAGTCACAAACCGATACGGGTACCAGTGGCAGTACCAGTATGAGTGATTTTGATATTAGATCGTATTATCCAAAACAAGGTTATCCTCTTTCAGATCGCTATAACCTGACTACGGAAAACGACATTCGGGGTATGGGTAACGCTTCAATGAGCGGCGCTGGTATGCAACCCACTAGCCAGAAGCGTCAACCAGTCTCGGATCGCTATCGCCTGACGCCTTCCAACGAGGTTCGCCCCAGGAATGACAACGATGCGATGCCTAGCAGCGGCACGACTCCGAGGAGCATGAATGAAAGTCCGACGAGCAGCGATCGCATGGATTCTTCTACCAGCCAGCAAGCTCAACCAGTCTCCGATCGCTATAAGTTGACGCCTACCAACGAAGTTCGCCCCACAAAGCAAAATTCTAAGACCACCGATCGCGTGGATTCTTCGACCAGCCAGCAGGCTCAACCAATCTCCGATCGGTATAACTTGACGCCTACCAACGAAATTCGCAGTGAAAATGAAAGCTCTTCGATGAGCAGCGATCGCGCAGACTCAACGAACACCCAGCCGACGCAACCGCTCTCGGATCGCTACAATCAGCAAGCTCCTGGCTCTATGAACCAAGGTGGCACGATGAATGGAGATGGCATGATGAACAACTCGGATCGCCAAATGAATATGAATAGCGATCGCATGATGCAGAACAACTCCAACCGCAGCACCTTGAATAGAGCCACTGGTAGCGCTGCACTCAACCCCTGCCCCAGCATTTTCTACGAAGCTAGATATGTTGGTATGGGTATTAGTACCCCCGCAGGTTGTCCCGCTGCTTCGCCCGGAACGCCCCAAGCATTGGATCAGCCCATGATGAACCAGGGTGGTTCGATGATGACACCTTCATCACCGCAGCGATAATCTCCAAGTTCTAAAAATAATAGGGTGGGCAATGCCCACCCTATTTAGTTTTCGGATCGAGGAGCAATTACCTCGATACCCGCTGATAGCGGATTTGATCTAGTTCGTTAATTAAAAGCGCTTCTTGCTGAACATCGCCCAGCGACCTGGTAATGGCGATCGCCCGTTCGTAGAAATCACGCGCCGTTCCGTAGTGTCCGTTGACTTGGTAAAGTTGAGCGTATAACCGCAGCGACCTTAATTCTTCAAGTAAGTTTTGGTCCAGCCTAGCCAGAGCAATGCGCCCGTCAAGTGCTTTAAAAGCAAGGTCGTACTTTTTGACAGCGCTGTAGGATACAGCCAGACCATCATAAGCGCGAAATTGGCCAGCGCGATCGCGAGCTTCCGTCGCCACTTCCAGCGCCACGCGGTAGGAATTCAGCGCATCTTCATAGCGTCCGATAGCGCGATACGCATCTGCCAAATTATTGCGCGTATTAGTTTCAGCTAGCGGATCTCTAGCTTGAAGCCGCAAAGCCAAAGCTATCTCATACTGTTTGATCGCCTGGTTATAATCTCCCAACCCAGCTAACACCAAAGCAAGATTGCTCAACGATAGCCCTTCGCCAGCAATATTTTTTACGCTTCTGGCAATAGCTAGCGCCTCCCGAAATGTAGTTTGTGCCGCCGGAAGATTACCCGATTGCAACAGAACCGTTCCTACATTATTCAGTCCATATATCTGTCCCTGAAAATCCTTGCGGTCTCTCGCTACAGCCAAGCGTCGTCGCAGCGCATCTTCCGCCTCCCTATAGCGTCCCAGGCGACCGTAGGCCAGACCAATAAAATCGTAGGTAAGGCCAATTCCCTGATCCTCACCAATTCTTTGATAAATACTTAAAGCTTGCAACCAGTAGGAAATCGCTTTTTCTAGCCTGCCTTGTTGTTGCGCCTGTCCCCCCAGACGCACCAGCACGTCCGCCTCCTCCCTTGGCTCCCCTAGAGTGCCGTTATTTAGAGGAATGTTTAGCTGTGGGTTAAGAGCGTCGATAGCTCTGGCGCTGGACGAGTAAAAAGTAAAGATAATTCCCAGTAACAGACTAGGAATGAGGGACAAAGAAGTAGCAAACAGCAACAAACTCTTGGCTTTAGTTACCAGCCGGAAGTTGGAAATGCTTTTGCCTTCCTGAAGACACCATCGATGCATGAAATGCTCCAACAGCTGAACTTGATAATCCGAATAATCCCAGCGGGCAATTGAGGAACTTATAAGATGGGAATCACACCGGAGGCGCGATCCATTTCTTGTGAATCTTCAGACCTAAGACTTTTATCGTCGGGTAGGTAAATAGCCCGGATATCGTCTGGCAAGGCATTTTCTAGCAGATGATACCCTTGCACGAGCTTGATTTTGACCGCTGCTGGCGAAATTGCTTCACCCTCGGCTTGTAGATAAGCTGCAATTCGAGTTTCGCTCCAGTGGAAAGTTTGCGACATCAAAACCATCAAGCGCAGAATGGGCGGCAGTTGTTCCAAGGCTTGTTCGATGTAACACCACAACGGCGGCGGTGAAGCCTGCAAAGAGTAGTGAATAGACTCTACTGGTGGCAGTTCAGCTTGATTGATGCAAACAGCCGTCATGTTGATCAGCCAGTTTTGGAAGGAACTCGCTGACGGATCGGGACTGTTACGCAGATCTAAGCCACCAAGTTCGTAGTAGATGTGACGCCAGGTGAGAGCGAAAAGGTAGTCAGCTTGGACGGGCGATCGCGCCGAATGTCTGATTAATGTATAAACAATCGGACTGTAGCGACAGAAAATCGCCGTGAAGTATTTACCCTCTTCAGGAGAGCGCTGAAACAGGGTCAGTAAGTCTGCATCGCTGTTATGAAAGAGTCCTTTGATAAGCGGATGATTGGATTCAGGAAAATGAGGAATGTCCACACTGATTTCTCCCCAGCCCGACTGGTGAAAACCTCTTTAGATGACTAATAATATATCCCAAATCAATTTCTTGCTTGTTGTATAAACCTATATTGCGATCGCCCCAGGCAATATCAGCCACTGAGGGCGACTAGCGGGAATAATTCGGCGATCGCGATCTTACCCGATCTGGTAATCCCTTGATAGAATAAGCTAGCCTAAAAGTATATGCTCTGATTCTGACAATAGCTGCTTTTCCCTTCTATGCCTCTAGATAGCCTCTTGTCCACTCAAGGCATCATGGTGATGCTTTTAGCCGCATATGCGGGTGCTATGTGGATGTTCCTAACCAGCGCACCCAAAGTCCATACCATCATGGTGTCCGATTTAGAAGCAGCGCGCCAGCTGTATGAAGGCTTGCTAGATTTGCCAGTGGCGGAAGTACCCCTGCACTACTACTACAACTACGAGCAAACTCTAGGTGCCACCGCCATCGATCCGCTATACCTATCACCTACCATGGGCGGTACTGTTACCAAATCTTTCAACGGTACGGATGGACTGTGGTATCAACTTAAGAAGAATACCCAACTGCACGTAATTTCGGGAGCGAGTTTGGGCACGCGAAATCGACAGCGCCATGTTTGCTTTGACCACGACTGTCTAGAAATGGTACTGCTGCGGGTGCAGATGCGGGGCGTCAAACACAAAATTCGTCGGGACAAGCCACTGAATTTTTTGGTAAAGGATCTCGAAGGCCGAGTTATTGAAATGGCCGAAGTATCAAATTAGGCGGTGTTTGGTACTAAGAAAATAACCCATTTGCAGTGCAAAACGTGAGGCTTTGTAGCTGTGTATGGGAAAATTTGCACTACAGCCAGTAGAGATAGCTTTCAAGGGGGCACTGCAATGGATCAACCCAATCAGCCAAAGCCTTGGCAATTTCACCCCAAGGAACCGTATCTTCCGGTTACTTATGAAGGAAAAGTAGTTGGCTTGTGCAAACCGGAATATGCCATGCGAATGCTTGAAGTACTCAATGATGAAGAAAAGGTACGCAAAGCACTGCTACTGGCTTGTTTGGACTTAATACGTCAGTCTAATGGCGATCCTAATGAAGCAGAGCAGCTTGTGAAAAAATACTTGGCAAAGGCCGAACGCCCCAAGTATGGGACAAGAGCGATCGCAGCTATGCTTCACGACAGGCAAGAACAACTCGATATCAGCGATGACGAGTTTGCTAAATTCTGCGATTCTTACAAATTGTCTCGCAAAGAATTACAGGGTATTTATGCCGGGTTAAAAATTGGCGATATCCAGTTAGGCCCCCTGTCACGCATCCTTGGTAGATCGGCTGAAGACTTGATGGCAGTGCGCGATGGTGGAAATAAAAAGTAGGGTATATGTTCATAGTTCATGGTTCATTGCTCGTTGCCATGAACTATGAACTACGAACGATATCACACTACTCTGTCGAAGCCGTAGTTTTCCTTAATATAGGTATTAAAGAATTGACCGACTGAGGGTGCCTTCTTCAAACACTGATATACCCCATCAGGTACGTCGCGATAGTTGTAGATACTTCCATTGTCGAATTCAACGCTGAGTGTTTGAGTTTCTGCTTTATAGTCAAAAGCTTTAATAAAGCTGCTGGAACTCTTGAGTAGAGGGAAAGCGATCGCATCCCGAATGCTCGCGCAATCTGTCAGCAACATCACCAAGCGGTCTATCCCAATCCCCAAACCACCAGTCGGCGGCATCCCATATTCCAACGCCGTCAAAAAGTCTTCATCCACGCCTTGCGCTTCCAGATCGCCAGCAGCCTTCCGCGCAGCTTGCGCCTCCAAGCGTTGGCGCTGATCGATGGGATCGGTTAACTCAGAGAAACTATTAGCCGTTTCCCGTCCAACCATGAATAACTCGAATCGTTCTACCAACCCAGGCTTGGAACGATGCGGCTTCGCAAGGGGAGAAATTTCGACAGGATAATCGATAACAAACGTAGGCTGAATCAGAGTTTCTTCAACCTTTTGTTCAAACAATTCATTGAGCAAATGCCCAATAGATTTACACTCGTGCAAGCCCTCAACGCCAACAGAATGAGCGGCTGCGATCGCTTCTTCTACTGTTTGGAACTGCGTCACATCTAATCCAGTCTTCTCCTGCACCAAATCATGCATCGTCACGCGACGCCAAGGCGGAGTCAGATCTACATCCTCCCCTTGATAACTAATTTGCAGAGTCCCCAACACCTCTTGAGCAACAGTAGTAATCAACGCCTCAGTCAGCGCCATCATATCGTTGTAATCGGCGTAGGCTTGATAAATCTCAATTGTGGTGAATTCTGGATTGTGGCGCGTCGAAACACCTTCGTTGCGGAAGATTCGCCCCAATTCAAACACCTTTTCAAACCCACCCACAATCAGCCGCTTTAGATGCAACTCTGTAGCAATTCGCAGGTAGAGATCCATCTCCAGCGTATTGTGGTACGTGATGAAGGGACGGGCGTCAGCGCCACCTGCTTCGCTCTGCAAAACAGGCGTCTCAATCTCAATAAAGCCTTGCTGGTCAAGGTAGCGGCGAATTCCAGCAGTAATTTGGGCGCGGCGTCGGAAAGTTTGCCGCACTTCTGGGTTAACAATCAGATCTACATAGCGCTGCCTGTAGCGTTTTTCAACATCAGTGAGGCCGTGCCACTTATCGGGTAAAGGTAGCAGAGATTTAGTGAGGATGGTGTACTGGCTGACGTAGACCGATAATTCGCCCTTTTCAGTCCGCTTAATTGATCCCTTAACGCCCAGGATATCCCCTGCATCGGTGAGTTGCTTCAGGTGGTCGAAAGCATTTGGGTCAATGTCTGCCATACCTTCCTGGACTTTATTTTTGTCCAGGTAGATTTGGATGATGCCAGTTTCGTCTTGCAGGGTGAAGAAAGCCAGTTTGCCGAAGACGCGACGGGCTAGAATGCGACCAGCGATCGCCACTTCCACATCAACTTCTTCACCACTGGACAAGTCGGCATATTTCTCCTGGAGTTCGGCGGCGTGATGGGTGGACTCCCAGCGATAGGCATAGGGATTCATTCCCAGTTGCTTGAGTTGTTCGACTTTTTCTAACCTAGTGGCGCGGATATCTTCTGACATGGCTTAGAGCTTTTAGCGGCAAACTTTGATTTTAGGATGCAGTGGGCGAGTCTTTCCACCATTGTGCCCTTATCTTTGGCGATTCGTATTGAGGGAGTTTGGGTATCAGCTTAAGTAACCCGGCAATGCCTACTACAGAATCGGCGATCGCAGCAAAAACTATTGGTAAGTAACATCTCACGCCCGACATGGACTGGGAGTGGTTCAGCCTCTTTCGTTGCTATTTTCGATACATGACATAAACAGCTACTCTAGAGCTTCTATAACCGAAATAGCAAATAAGTATAGCAAGAGTTCCTCCAATGAAACCCCTGTGGCGTAGCATCATATTTTGTTCTGGACTGCTGCTGGCAGTAACAAGCCCTGTCATGGCTGAAATATCTTCAAAGCGCCATGCTTCTGCAAATGCGCCAACTCCTGTTCTTAGTTCCGAGGCTAAAAGCGTGCCAAATCGGTCTAGCGAGTACCAGAGTGCCTATGCTCAAGGTCAGCGTGAAGCCCAAGAAAACATCGCTAAGGGAGAACCGAGCATATACACATTTGGGAAACCCGGTGGTTCGGGCGTTGACCAACAAACAGGTTTTCCTTTAGTTGCGATCGCTGGTTGTGTTATTGATGATTCCATTCTTGGTCGCTCTAATGGTTATAACGACAGCATGAGAGAGTGGGCAGCGACGCAAGCGACAGTTAACTCTTCTAAGCCTGCATTACCTTAATAAAATAGGGTGCATCTTCTGTTGGGTATTTAGACAATAAAAGGTAATTTTACCAGCAATATTTATTATGGTGCAATCGGCAACTCACGTACATTTTGCCAACTTGCTAATCCCATTAATTAATATTGCCATTAACCATTGCTTTCTCAGCAAACACTTTAGTATCGCTCGAATTTATACAGTAGCAAATGCCAAGTGCGATCGCCACTTCTAGGGGCAAACTTTGATTTTAGGATGCAGGGGGCGAGTCTTTCCACCATTGCGGCTTGTTTTTGCAGGGTGGATTGAGGATGCGATCGCTCTTGAGGAGTGCGATCTCTCTTTCCAGTCATGCTCTGCTAACCGCCGCCGTGTGGACATCCTGGCAGTTTGGAGCTAATCAGATGGAATGGGAAAGGATGCGATCGCCTACTGCCTAGCTTGGCTTACCCGCTTTTATTTCAAAGATCTATTATTGTGGAAGCATATACTATTAATCTGGAACCAGAATCCATTATGAAAGTAGTCCGACTCATTGCTGCCATTTTTTTACCCCCTTTGGGAGTCTTTTTGACAGTTGGTTTGGGTAGTGCTTTTTGGATCAATATACTGCTAACCTTTCTTGCCTATATCCCCGGCATTGTCCACGCTATTTGGGTAATTGCTAAACATGATAAAGGTTAATGCAGATTTTCCCGCTCGTGTCCAAAATCCACATTTTTAGCGATCGAACCAGAGTTCGCAGTAGCAGGGTAGTTTTGTAAACTCTTGCTGCTGCGACCCGATCGCGTGTTTTATAGTAATCTATCCTAACCTCAAGAATGTGAGGCTATCGTAGTTGGAACGAGCTAGCTTCAGGGAAAAAGGAGCGATCGCCACAACCTCAGCTTGTTTTCAGAGTGGCCGAAATGTAAGGCAATGTTTAAAGTTTCCGAAATGTTAAAATTTCTGTGATGTCTGTCAACATAATTCGATTTGCTTTAGCGTGATTGTTCATTCTGGCCATATTAGGAGTTTGATTTTGCTGAATTCTCCGACTGGAATAAGCTTTATCGTAGAGAATATAACCAGCAGATTCCCATAATAATCTAATTTTGTCTGCGATCATTACTATCAAACCCTTAGCTACATCTCGATAGTTGGGGCATATAACAGTACAAAGTTTTCCTGCATGTTGCACAGCAGCACAGTTGTTGGATATCGCTTGCATAGCTAACTGCCAATTTTCTAAAGCCATATTGGCTAAATCTTCAGATTTATTAGAATACTGCTGGGCAACCATCCCATAGTAGGGAATGTCTATAATAATGTAATCAGGATTAATAACTGGGAAACTTTTTGTCAAGTCATGTTGAGTAATTAAATCTTTATACTTCCCGCGAGGAGTCAGATCAAACATTTTTAACTTAAAATCATAAACGTGCTGACCCATCCACTCTTGACGAGCTTCATACACCCGCCAAACCTGACCAGATCCTGCCATTGGTGCAACAACCAAATCACCAGGCTTGACGTAGTACCAGAAGCAGTTAGCGTAAATTTCGCCAGGAATGTAACCCCTGTCTTCCCCCGCTTTTTCATCAATCCGACCGTAGTGGATCGTGCTAAAATTCCAGTTGTCAGAAGGCTTGATGATAGGGCTAAATAGTGGTTCCCTATCTTTTTTCTGCTCATTCCGAATAGCCCGTAGTATTCCGGTTGTAGATAAAGCTGTCTGCCTATTAATGGCTGCTTCAGTTCTCAAATCAGTTATAACAGCTTCAAATAGTTCATGGGAAGTGCTTGCAAGCAATTGGAATTTTGACCACTCATTTTTTGTGAAACTACGGTTTGCTCGGACATTTTTAGAATCCACTGAATCCCAATAAATGTTACTTGAATTTTGATTCTGTTTTTTTATATCTTCTTCTCTGCTTTCACTTTTTTGGCTTAATATTTCTCCCAATCGGCGTTCAATCCGAATCCGCAATTCAGTAGCGTCAAGCTGCACCTCCTTATTTAATCGGAATTTTTTAGAGAGAGCTTCCAGCGCATTGACTTTTTGCCAAACTTCCTGAGTTTCTTCTAGTGTTCTAGCTTCCTTTAATAATTCTATAGCCGTTTTCAAAAACTGTACGACAACCATTTCTTGATTGCCAGTAACAACGGTGGGGATAATAGCGAATTCGTGTTCAGAAAAAGGTTCTTTCATTAATTAATTTTATCCTGAATACCGACAACGACAGTTAGGACGATAGAAGATGAAGCCAGACTCTCTGGCTGTTGGTTCGATATTTTAGAAATGGGTTAACTTTTATTCAGCAAGTTTATGCGTTTTCTTTGGAACTAGAATTCTATGTCTTCCTGGGCTATGTCTTCCTGGGCTTGTTGTTCTTGCTGCTGCAACAACTCCTCAGTAGTAAGCTGAAAAGGCGATAAACGCATTCTGGCATTAACTACTGCTGAAGCACCAAATAGATCGACAAGTGCCTCACCAGGCCCAAAATTCTTAGTCATGGAAATTTGGGCATCTGCGGCTTTCTCTAATGCTCTTTGCGCTTCACTCGCTCGGTTATGGCGATGAATAATGCGAGTGTTTAAATTATTCAATATGTCATCAGGTATCTGAGCAGCACTTTGAACAGCAATAGTAAAAGCAATTTGTCGGCTTCTGCCTTTACGGACTCCTTCGCTAAGTACATTACCTATTGCAGAGGCAAACTGCTTACTTCCATTGAAGAGGTCTTGAGCTTCATCAATATGGTGCAGCACTGGGAAAGTAATCTGGCGTTGCTCCTTGAGATCGTAAACTCGCTTAAGCATATAGTTGAGGAACAATCCATAGTCACGCCCTCCACCTGCCTGTCCCACGCGGATAACTAATGCTCTTCCAGATTGTAATAGATTAGTAGGATCGAACCATTGTGGTGGTTGTGGGGTTCGATCTTGACCAAATACAGCCGCACTTGGACTGGATCTTCTGCCTCTAGTACCGTTAGGATTCGCTATTGGACGGATTGGCAGTCCACCGTCAACCCAAGCCGGACGACGATTCCGGCGGAGCATTTTACTCACCATAGTTGTGTAAGTTTTTGCTTGTGGTCCTTTGAACCGCTCTCTAGCGTGCCCAGGTGGCTGCCAAGGATCTTGGTTGCTAGTGACCCATTGAAAAAAGTCACCGAGCGTCCAAATTACTAGCTCGTTACCATTTTGATCTGCGTGTCGTTCGTCGTCAAATTCTTCTAATAAAGTCTCGAATTCTTCACGAGAGTTAGTTTCATTAGGAGGGTAGTACATTACTGCTGCCAGAACTGCCGGATCGAATTCTGAAGCAGGAATAGCAATTGGAGTACCTTGAAAGGCAGTTGAGTCCTCTCCCAAGTAGTAAAAATCAGCATTAACTCCTTCAATCCAGGTTGTATCTTGGTCTGTTTGACCATTTTCATTTAAAATGTTTATTGCATCCTGATTCCGTCTATTAATATGCTGATAATCAGGCTTGTGATCGTAAATAATAACCGCAAAATCCATTTGTAATGCAGCGCGGATGTAATTGGCACAAGAATTAGTTTTTCCGCTCCCAGTTGCACCAGCAATCAAGCTTTGATAGAAAAGAGTTCGGGGATTGATATAAATGCCAATGTTTGTATCGATAATCTGTCCAATTCGATATCTTTCATCAGCATCGGGCAAGTTTAAGTATTTGATGATCTCCTCTTCAGTGGCTTGTCTGGCAATAGAGCCAATTTGGGGTCGCCGACGAACGCTACTAGGTGGGTCTTGGGTAATGTCTTTAATCAGGTTTACCTGATAAAAATAAACCTCCTTAACTACAACTTCACGAGTGTAGTTATTCTGCTCTAACTGCTCAAAAGCATTGATTGTCGCATTATCTTGTGGACCAAGGGCCGAACGATTTAAGTTAGCCTGTGGCCCAACAACTTGCCCAAAATAGTTTCTGTGACTTGCGCGATCTTCAACAATGACGAAATCGTTGGCTGATAACTCTGGCTCGTTAAAGGTGTAGCCAGATATTAAACTTAAATCAGAATTAATTGTGTCAGGAATTTGAATTAGCGTCATCGGTAGTTACCTTCATTTGTAATATCTACTCCCATACGATAGTTATTGCGCTGGATTTCGCTAATAAAAGAGTGTTTAATAGCCTGGGAATTGTTGCTTCCTCTGAGATGCCAATCAACAGTTTCCAGCAAAAGCGGTATTTCGTGGTTAATTGTTGGACTAGCATTTTGTCTTAATAGGCTCACTGCGTATGATAAATCAGCTAAAGCACACTCAAAGGCAAAGGCTTTCTCAGCAGGACGATAAACAACCCGAACATACTGTCCAGGTAATGCACCAACCCAGGTATTAATAGTTCTATTATCTCCAAACCGTCGTTGATATTGGTCTTGGATTGGACAGAGTACAAACCCTTCTCCTCGCTCTAAACTCATAGCTGTCCACTTACTAATTGCCCATGAACTTCCCAAATCTTTGATTACACCAATAAAGCGCTTCCCTTTTTCCATCATCTCAGAATAAAGTTCTCGTCCTGAATGCTGGGTAATCAGGTTTTGAGTAAAAATAGGGCCATCTAACAGCACGGTTTCTTGCTTACACTTGTCATCATCAATTGCGAATTTTCGTTCTTGGTGTTCTCGAAATGTAGTTGCCCAAGATCCTTTCGTCTGCCGAGCATTATCTAAGTCGTCGCATAAACTCCACAAGTCTTTATCATCAGCGGTAATCTTATCAGGTGTTGCATATTTAGCGTTGGTCCAAGTCAAAATAAACTCTGGTTTATGGCGATTCTGGCTTGTAATACATCCAACTCCAACAGCATAAAAAGATGTGGTCATTAAGTCAGTAATCGGTAAAATATCTGTAGAGTCAATGGCTGCAATTGCCCCACTGCTTAAATCTGCTGCGACTTCTTCATCGAAATTATTACCATATGTATTGAAGTCAAATAAAAACTGGGTTGGACTGGTAGCATCTTCCATGAATTGGCGTATCCGACGCTGCACAGCTTCATCTGATTGGTGAAGATTTTGGGCAATTGTTTGGTCGGCAGAAAAATCGAGGAAGAAGGTTTCTGGTACTGGACGTTGGTTAGCCAAAGCAGAATCAAAAATACCCTCATCAGGCTGTGTATTTCTACTATTGGTCATTAAGCATTACCTCCCATACAGATTAAGCATATTGATTCCGCTCATGGAGCCTGTTATTCAACTGCTGAGAAATTACATCTAAGCATACTGGAATTACAGGCTGACCTTTATCTAAGGATGCGATCGCATCTTCTTGATCAAACTCTTCTAACCTTAAATTTTTTCTTCCCTATCCCAAACCAACATGAATCGCTTCTGCACCACTGGATGGGAAAAATTCGGGGCATTGTGCTTCAAAGCCTGCAATGCCTTAGCCGCTAACTCAAAGCTCAAGTCCACCATAACCAATATTCCATCACCGCCAACTCTGCCAACTCAGAACCAGAGTAATAAATACTCCGTCCCGTTCCAGTGGCAACAGCCCTCTAAAGCGCTTAGACTATAGATAAAACTGAATTTGGCATTGACAGATAATTTGTCAAAACAACATTCATTTGACAACTATGACAAATAATTAGTCAATCGTAATCTATCAGTGTCAAAAAAATTATTCAGTTTTCTTAATATGGGGGCGGTGGGACTTGAACCCACACGACTGTTAAGGTCAACGGATTTTCATTCTCCCGTAGCTTTCGCTACTGCCCGCAGGCTTTGAGAATTGGACTCTCCCTTTACCCTCGGCTTCACGTTAGGGTAGCTCCCGTCGAGTCTCTGCACCTTCCGAGGCTTTTATTCTCGGCTTGGCTCAGGATTGCCTTGTCTGTTGCCAGAGTTAGGTTTCCCTGAATTTGAGAGCAGTCACTTGACAAATTTCTTCGTCAAGGCTCAGTTTTCTAAGTCCGTAGCGTCTGCCATTCCGCCACGCCCCCTTTTGGATCGCTCTGGCTTTCTTGTTGTGTACAAAATTGCCTCACTTGTATATTCCACCATTAATGGGGGCATTTGTGCAACAGGTTGGAAAAAAAAGCGCGATCGCTCCCTCCCACCTTACGCTCGTTAAAACGCTCTCAGGCTGTAAAATAAAAAAGTTGAGCAGCGTCGTCTAAAAATGAACATGCTAGTTGCCGGACTGTACTTCGCTTTGGCTGGAGCCTACCTCGTAGCAGTTCCCTTGGCGCTTTATGCCTACCTGCAAAATCGCTGGTACGTCGCTAGCTCATTTGAGCGCGGCTTTATGTACTTTATGGTTTTCTTCTTCTTCCCCGGTCTGCTGCTGTTCGCTCCTTTCCTGAATTATCGCCCCAAAAAGCGGCAAATTCAGGGGTAAGCGAGGCTGGTGGGCACCGCCCACCCTACAAATAGCTTTTTATGAGACGAATTGACGTTTTAGGTATTGGCATCGGTGTCTTTGTCGCTGGTGGCGTAGCTTATCTGGTATTGCAAGCTGCTGGGATGGACAACCTAGAAGCTGGCATCTGGAGTCAGTTTTTGTTGGTTGGCGGGTTAGTCGGTTGGCTGCTAACCTACTTGTTCCGAGTCGGGACAAAAAATATGACCTACAACCAACAAGTCAAAGACTACGAAGATGCAGTTTTGCAGAAGCGGCTAGAAGAAATGACGCCGGAAGAACTGGCAAAGCTGCAAGCTGAAATTGAACAAGAAAAGCAACAGGCAACTCCCCCTCCCACCTCGAAACCCTAATAAACTCCAAGGTGCCCCCCCTTGCATTCCCAGGCAGATCCGGGAACGAGGGGGTGAAAATATAATGGTTGTTAATAAAATGACTTCAATTCAAGAGTGCTTTAAGTCTCTGCGCGATCGCAAACAGTGTGCCCTGATTCCCTTCATCACCGCTGGCGATCCAGATTTGCAGACAACTGAAGCAGCTTTAAAGCTATTAGACCGCAGCGGTGCAGATATAATCGAGCTGGGCGTCCCCTACTCAGATCCCCTTGCAGATGGCCCCACAATTCAAGCGGCGGCAACCAGGGCTTTGCAACGAGGAACCCGTCTAGATCAAGTGTTAGAAATGGTTTCGGGCGTCGTTGCTGAAGTGCGATCGCCTATTATCCTCTTCACTTACTACAACCCCATCCTCAATCTGGGCATCGAAACATTCTTAAAGAAAATTTCTGCATCAGGCGTGCGCGGCTTAGTCGTACCTGACGTACCCCTCGAAGAAGCCGAAGCATTGCTGCAACCAGCTAAAGAAATTGGCATTGAGGTGACGTTGTTGGTAGCGCCCACAAGTCCTAAAGAACGCATAGAAGCGATCGCCCGTCAGTCTCAAGGCTTCATTTACCTCGTCAGCGTCACCGGAGTTACTGGAATGCGCTCCGGACTAGAAGACCGAGTGCAAGATATACTCGGCCAGATGCGACAAATCACCGATAAACCCATCGGCATCGGCTTTGGCATATCCGAACCAGCACACGCCCGCCAGGTAAAAGATTGGGGCGCAGATGCAGTAATTGTCGGTAGCGCCTTTGTCAAACGCTTGGCTGACGGGACGCCAGAACAGGGATTAAAAGCGATCGCAGAGTTTTGTCAAAGTCTCAAAGCAGCAATTAGCGATTAGCTAGCACCTCACCCCAACCCCTCTCCTTGCAGGAGAGGGGTTGGGGTGAGGTCCCCGCCTACCGATTTACACTGCTCATATCTGGGTAGCGATTGCCAAGAGCAACACCCTTGGGCGCTACCTCATCTATGCGCTGAAGTTCTTCTTTACTCAACGTTATCTCCACTGCGCCAACATTCTCCTCAAGGTAGACGCGGCGCTTGGTTCCAGGAATCGGCACGATTTCCTCTCCCTGCGCGAGCAACCACGCCAGCGCTAATTGTCCCGGCGTCGCACCCTTTTCAGCAGCAATTTCCTTAACGCGCTCCACCACTTCAATATTTTTGTAAAAGTTCTCGCCTTGGAATCTGGGCGAATGTCTTCTGAAGTCGTCGGGAGCAAGATCGTCTGGACTGGTAATCGTCCCCGAAAGAAACCCCCGTCCTAGCGGGCTGTAAGGCACAAAGCCAATACCCAACTCCCGGACAGTCGGTAAAATCTCCTCTTCGGGATCTCGACTCCACAGCGAATATTCTGTCTGCAAAGCCGTAATCGGGTGTACGGAATGGGCGCGGCGAATTGTAGCGGGAGCTGCTTCAGAAAGACCAAGGTAGCGGACTTTACCCTGCTTTACCAACTCTGCCATTGCACCAACTGTCTCCTCTATCGGCACGTTGGGATCGACGCGGTGTTGGTAATAAAGGTCAATGTATTCAATTCCCAACCGTTGCAACGATGCATCGCACGCCTGACGCAGATATTCAGGACTGCCATTTATACCGCGAAAACCTTTATCTTCGCCGCGTTGGATGCCGAACTTTGTCGCAATAACGACGCGATCGCGTCTGTCTTTTATAGTCTTGCCAACTAACTGTTCGTTCGCCCCAATTCCATACATATCGGCGGTATCAAAGAAATTAACACCCAGCTCTATAGCGCGATGAATGGTAGCAATCGACTCCGCCTCATCACCCGCGCCGTAGAACTCGGACATACCCATACATCCCAGTCCTAGTTCCGACACGCTCAATCCTTGGCTTCCGAGTTTCCGATTTTTCATCTTTTTCTCCTTATTTTCTCAACAAATTGTTTGAAAACTGACTTGGCTATGGTCGAATAACCCGATGCATATCCAAAACTGGCGGGGCAATTTCCGTTTGGGTTAGCATGTCGTGAATTTGCCCCCGGTGGTGCGTCTGGTGATTAAAAAAGTGCGCTACTAACAAGTCAACCGGATCGGTATAAATTTTCCCTTGGTTATTGCGGTACTGAATCGAACCCCCCAAGAATCCTTCGTTTAAACCAGATGCAAAGCTTTCGATACGCTCATCTTCTGATGTCCGAGCTGCACGAAGCTCGTCAAAATCTTCATAGAGGATCGCGTCGAGTCCTGTCGATGGTATTTCTCTCCTCTCAAACCGCGTCAGCCAGATGCGATCGCCTACCATAATGTGATTAAGCGTTCCGTGAATACTTTTGAAAAAGGCTGGTCTAACGCGCTTGCGTTCTGCATCGGAAAGCCGAGCGCATACTTCATATAGCCTGCTATTTGCCAAAGTGTTGTATCGCGCCAGCATCTGAAAGTGCGGGATGAGCATTGCCTTACTCCTCTTATAGCGTAACTTTAACGTTAACGTTAGATTAAAATTAAAAAAATTACTGGCTGCTAACCTCCTCGATGTATTGCTCTATTCTGGCGATATTCGCTTGCAAGTCTGTGCGAAACTGCGATAGGGCTTCGATCTTCTCATCAGTCTCCTGAAGATGGTTGTGAAGAATTTCCAGCAATTTCTGCTTACCCCGTAACATCGTCGGCTCCTCAAAAAATAAGTCGATAATGCTGCGAATTTCTTCTAGGCTCAGTCCCAACCCTTTGAGCGCATCAATTTTACGGAGTCTAGCTAGCTCAACCTCAGTGTAGTAGCGAAAGCCTTTGCCCTCACGTTCGCTTGGCCCAAGTAGCCCTAGATCTTCGTAGTAGCGAATTGTGCGAGGAGTAACGCTAGCTTTTTGGGCAAGCTCCCCGATTCGCATTTTTTCAGTCACTTAATTTTAAACTTTAACGTTAACGTTATATTTAACATAGCGATTTGCCTCATCAGTGTCAAGGGGAATAGTTGCGATCGCGTACCCCTAGAATAAGCGAGCGAAAGATAGCTTGCCGCAGCTATTCGCTAATTAGAGTCGAACATCAGCGCAGCAATTAGGTTAGATGCTTATAGCAATAAATTTTGCCCAATTAACCTTTTTTAAGCCGCAATTCAACCTGCAATAAAGTAGTGCAAATGTACTATTTATGCCAAAATAGACACAACCATCTCGGAGTTGTGAACAATGGCTTGGGCAAAAGGTCACAAGTTACAACAAGGCAAGTACATCATCGAGAAAAGGCTGGGTAGCGGTGGATTTGGCACCACCTACCAAGCCAAAGACAAACGCGGTAATTGGGTAGCGATCAAAACTCTCAACGACTGGTTGCTAGATTCAGCATGGCCGAAATATCAGCAAGATTTTTTGAACGAAGCGATGCGGCTAGCAAAATTGACTCATCCTCATATCGTGCGGATTGATGAAGTAATCCAAGATGGTGAAGTCTGGTGCATAGTGATGGAATATGTAGATGGGCAAGATTTAGGCCATCGGGTTTGGAATAAAGGTGCTTTGCCAGAGTCGGAAGCACTGCGCTACATTTACCAGATTGGCGATGCGCTGGAGATGGTACATCAAAATGGCTTGTTGCACCGAGATATAAAGCCGATCAATATTATGCTTAGAGCTAGTAAATCGGAAGCCGTGTTGATTGATTTTGGGATTGCACGGGAGTTTACTCCGAATTTAACTCAGACTCATTCGCAATTTTTATCGGAAGGATTTGCGCCGATTGAACAGTATGATTGGCGAGCCAAACGGGGTGCTTACACCGATGTTTATGCTTTAGCCGCAACGCTGTATTCATTGTTAACTAAAGAAATACCAGCGCCTGCACCAGTAAGGGCTTTTTGGGGAACGCTGGAAGCACCAAAGCAGCTAAATCCAGATATTAGCGATCGCGTCAATCAAGCCATACTTAAAGGTATGGCATTAAAGCCAGAACATCGCCCCCAATCTGTACGCGAGTGGCTGGCATTATTGCCACCTTTAATGAATACTCTTGCTGCTGATAATTACAGCAAACTGCGGGAACTATTAGCCGCCGGGAAATGGCAAGAAGCAGATAAAGAAACTGGGCGACTGATGCTTAAAGTAGCAGGACGAGAAGGCTGGCTGAGAGTAGAAGATATCGAAAGTTTGCCCCTTCAAGATTTACGCACAATCGATCTACTTTGGGGAGAACATAGTAAAGGACGCTTCGGCTTAATTCCCCAAAAGCGGATTTGGGAGCAGATTGGCGGTACAAAGAAGGCAGATTGGGATGCTTGGTGTCGCTTTGGAGAGCAAGTGGGATGGCGAGTTAACGGCACTTGGCTTTCTTATTCAAGTTTGAAATTTAGCGATAAAGCCCCAGAGGGACAATTTCCGTCCCTCTTGGTTTCTGATAGTTTTGCGTTGCGACATCAGGAATCTGTTGCAGCGTTGCTGTCGCGGAAAGATTGGTAAATTTTGGTGCGGGTATCTTGACCGCACCACAAGATAAAATGAAGGGAGATCGCGTTTCATCCGATTAGTTGGAATCGGATGATTTGCGCTTAATAAAAAATGTTAGTAAAGCGCGAGCGCGAGAAGGAATATTTCACTTCATAGAACACGCGAGCGCCTGTATTATTGAAGTGCTGACCAGCTACAATCAAATTATGCCAGCACAACCAAGGGATATTCAGCGTTACGTTAAGCCAGATGGCAGAGTTCCTTTCGATGAGTGGTTAGATTCTCTCCATAATGTCAAAGCCCAAACTAATATTAATAAAAGACTTGACCGAGTTAGTCTGGGTAATCTAGGAGATTATCGCTCCGTTGGAGAAGGAGTATCTGAACTTAGAATTGACTATGGCCCTGGCTACAGGATCTACTTTGGACAAATAGGCTTAACAATTGTGCTGCTTCTTTGTGGCGGAGATAAAAGCACTCAAGAGCAAGACATTCGCAGAGCTAAGGAATACTGGACAGATTACAGGAGTCAAGACAATGCCTAAAAGTGTGAGCTACCATCCTTATCTTATTTCGCGTCTCAAAGATCCAAGTTATGCGGCTGTCTATCTAGAGACTCACTTGGAAGAAAAAGGCCCTGAACCGGAACTGCTGGAACTGGCACTTAGCAATGTAGCTGAGGCTCTTGGTGAAAGGAATATGTCTGAAGAGGAAGCTAAAATGCACCGGGAAAAACTTTCCCAGTTGTTGTCACAGCGGGGAAGCGATGCAATTTATAACCTGGGTAATTGGCTAAATGCTCTGGGTTTAAAACTAACTGTTACTGTTTGCGATGAGGCAAAAGATAGTCTCATTAATTCTGCCAGTGGCGAGGAATTAACGGTTTAGTACATATCTAATTCCCCCGCGTTGGTGTCCGCCATAGGGATGAAAGGCATAAAGCGTCTAGCTGGGGCGCAAGGTAGGGAAAATACCCAGCTGACGCGATCGCGCACAATCCGCGTACTCTATCCTTTGGCGCGATCGCATACAGCCCTCAAGCCCCGGAAATGCGTCTTTTGAGAGAAGATTACTTGACTCTATACAAATAATATGATAATACGAATCTATTGATAAAGCTTCAGCTTTTGGGGATGTTGGTTGCAACCATACAAGCTGGTTAATGTAAAATTACACCTTATTTCCCAACGGGCTTTATCAAAACTGCATTGAGGAGTGCGATCGCGAACAACATTATTTAAGTTGATGCGTACTTGATTCGGGATGAATTTAAAAAGTCAGGAAGCTAACAAAAATTTGCTATCCCACTCAATTTAATAAATTTAGGAAAAAGCCATGAAAACCGTTTTTACAGGCATGACAATCCTGGGCGTAGTTGCTGGAATAAGTGGAGTCCCTTTTGTTGTCAATGCTCAACAATCACCACAACCCATAGTTCGCAATGGCGCTCGATACTTCCAGAATGTGGGAGTAGGTAATAATAGTAGACAAATAGACTTCCAAAGAACGCTTGATAGTAACAACAGAATAATTTTGACGAATCCCAACTTTACCCTTAACGGCAACAATCGCACAAATATACCCGCTGCTCTAGAAGATAATGGCACGCCGAATCAAAGCAACAGCCAATTAAATGGTCTTAGTGCTACAGGTGTCCCTCAGTATACTTACAACCAAGAGGTGCTTGTTTTGCCGCTAGCAGAAAGACAGCAAGCGATCCCCTACAACAGACCAGGAGATGCTAGCTTCCAGCTAAGACTTGGCGATATTAACAGATAAGCTGTACTAGCGACGAAGACTATTAAAAATCTGCAATCTTCAATTAGAAAAAAGGCGATCGCGTTTTAGACACGCGATCGCCTTTTTCTATTTGTAGCGATCGCGGTTATCTTCTACAAAAACATAAGTAGATGTCAATAATTAATTACACAGAGCAAGGAAAATCGACTAGGATAATTTTGTTTTCCATTGAAGGTGAAGATGCCCTTGAGCCGTAAATTCTTCCCGAAAAGAAACAGTTGCTGCAACGCATTCATCAGCAGAGCCGTCATCATCAGGTGCGCCAACGAGGGCACAGCATCCTGTTGAGAAGTCAGGGGTATGGTATTGCACAACTGATAGAGATTTTCCGGTAAAACTCTAACTCAGCAGGGATATAAATTCGGGCGCGTAGTTACAGGGCAAATAGCAAGTAGAGCGTGCAGCTCTACTTCAGCCGATCTAATTCTCCTCGATATTTTAATGCCAGAAATGAATGGCTATGAAGTGTGCGATCGCCTGAAAAGTGGCCCACAAACTTCACAAATTACGGTAACTTTTCTTAGCGCTTTAGATAAAACTTTCAACAAGGTTACAGCCTGTACTGCCGGGGGTGCAGACTACATTACCAAACCTTTTCAGGTTGAATTAAGTTGATAGCGTACTCGGTCTTGAGTTCCCCATTGAAGATTTTTTTGCCCTAATTTGCGCGTGCTACAACAAACGTGCTGAAAACCTAACCTAGCTTATAAACGCCTTGCATTTGCTTTGTTCGGAGTTTTCATGCCAACAGCTTTAATGGCTGACATCAACCGACCCCATTTAATATCGGAAGAGCTATCAATCTTGTTGGATTTGAGCAGCATGAAGCAATGGCCCTCGCATCAGGTTTAACTAGGATTGTTAGCCGTCCCCAAACTATTTTAAAGCGAATTTGGCATTAGACAGGAGGGCAACCCTTCCTGCTCACCGGACGGATGTTAAGGCTTTGTCAACAACTTTTACAGAATACAGAGGTGTTAGCTGATGACTCTCAAGAGCAAGTCGAATTGCTGCTATCAGGATTGCTGGTGAAACGTGATGGCTTGCTGAAAGTTCATAACCAAATTTATCAAGCCGTTTTCAACCTCGATTGGGTGAGCGATCGCTTACAGAACTTACCCAACTGCGGGGCGATGCCAAGCAAGAACCAATAGCTAAACAGTTTACTACTGACTAACTTAAACCACTTTATCCTTATTACTGGTTAATTCAGTTATTATGCAAATCTTTAAAAATTAGTTAAAATTACTGGTTCTACTACAGGATTTTACCTTCCATTGATATTCCGCTCGTTATAGACGCAAAATTGATAGTTTTTATATATTCATAAATAAACTACATTTATTTTATAAAAATAATTTTGCAATATCGACCAATTTATTTTTATATTGATCGTGGTTTTTACTGGAAAATTTTTGTCTATTTTGAACATATCCGCCAAGTTTGTACAAGTATTCTTTTTATTACTAATAAAAATTAATATAAATACTGGAAAATATTAAAATAATTTGGCTATTTATATTGTTGTATTCTGATAATCAAACGCTAAATTACACTTGTGGTAGCAAACGCATCGTTTGCCTATAATAATAGTTGGTGGTGAAAAATTAAGTATGCTTAACTATTACTCCATCTTCTTCAGGTGATTTTTTCCCCCTAATTTCCCTGCATTCCTTCCAAACTCCTCTTAAAACGGCTGACTGTTTATAGCGCTGTATTTTAATCAGCTTGGGAAAATCTGGTTGAATAGCTGAACTTTTCTCGCTAATATCAGCATTTTTACGGTTTACTGCGCGCAGGGTAAGAGACTCTAATATATATATTCTGGGACTCTGCATTTACTACTTACATCTTTAATATTATAACCATTTCCCAATAATAGCTAAAAAGCTCGGCAGACAAAAGATGAATCAGTTTTATAGCAGCAAGCGGTTGAGGAAACAAATTTACTTAATTATATTGATTGTGCTTTCGTATGTTTTTGCTGTAGTATGGCAGCAGTTTCAGACTAATAATAGTCCGCAAGTAGCAACATTTACCCCTGTAGAAATTAGGGCATCTACCGAACCGATTCAGCCGATTCCGCTACATATCGAGTTGAATGAAAATAAGGTGGCTCTGGGTGAAAAACTGTTCAACGATACTAGGTTATCTCGTAATAATAGTTTAGCTTGTGTAAGCTGCCACTTTTTTGATAAAGGAGGTACTGACAGAGTGCGCTATTCAATAGAATGAACGGTGCTTCTATGCAGGTAAACTCACCGACTGTATTTAATAGTGAATTTAATTTTAAACAACATTGGAATGCGATCGCTGAAAATCTAGAAGAGCAGATAGATGTTGCAGTTACATCCCCGCTAGTCTTTGATAATAAATGGCAAGATGTATTAGCTAATATCAAAAAATCCCCGGAATATGTGGAAAAATTTGGTAAAAATTATTCCGATGGCATTACCAGGGAGAATATAAAAGATGCGATCGCTCAAAATTAGCGATCGCTCTATACTCCCAACTCGCGTTTTGATAAATTTTTGCGCGGTAATAAGAACGCCATTACCCAAGAAGAAAAAGACGGCTATCACCTATTTAAATATTATGGTTGCGTAAGCTGTCACCAGGGTGTTGAAGATCTAGCACCAAGTATCAACACCAATATTAACTGGCTAGCTAAGAATCGTTCGCGCTATCCTGCTGAAATGGCGGAAAACATTGATATTGCGATCGCTCATATAAAAATTATTTTAATAAATAAACCTCAAGTGGATGCTTTGGTATTAAAAATATCCGCTTTGCCAACTCCCCAACTGGGAGAAGAACTCTACAGAGCCTACAGCCAAGAGTATGAAAAAGCCCTAAACACTGCCACGTTTTACCGCTTTTTGCTGTTCGTGTTTTCTCTGGTGGCGATCGCTGCCATCTCTGCTTACATTATCGCCAAAATTAGAAAGTCTGCCCTAGCAGTCCAACAAGCAGAAGAAAAATATCGCAGCATCTTTGAAAACGTCACAGAGGGTATCTTCCAAACTACACCGCATGGCCGCTACCTCAGCGCTAATCGTGCCCTTGCCGATATTTATGGTTACGATTCTCCAGAGGAAATGCTCAAAAACCATGCTGATATAGCGGGGAACCTCTACCTTGATGCCAATCAGCGCAATAATTTCCTTGCTGTTTTACAGGAACAGAATGAGGTTTTGAAGTTTGAATCTCAGGTATATCGTAAAGATGGCGCTGCCATTTGGATTTCCCAGAGCGCTCGTACTGTTAGAGATCAAAGCGGCAAAATCCTTTACTATGAAGGCACTGTTTCAGACATTACAAAGCGAAAACAGGCAGAAATAGCGCTGCGCTATGAAAAGGAAAAGTCAGAAAAGTTCCTGCTGAATATTTTGCCCGAGCCAATTGCAGATCGCTTGAGGCACGATCCAAACCCCATCGCTGATAGTTTTCCCGCAGTAACCGTTCTGTTTGCTGATCTTGTAGGTTTTACCAAACTTGCGGCAGAAGTTGAGCCAAAAGAATTAGTGGCATTACTTAACAATATATTCTCTACCTTCGACAACTTAGCATCGCTACATGGATTAGCGGGACTTAAACAGATTTCAAGCCCAAACAAAGCCCAAAGCTGCGATATTCGCGATGAATACGTCCCGATTGTGGTTCAGCCACTCGACAAAACGGAAAGACATTGCTGTCCG